>UQWU01000011.1 GCA_900544885.1 uncultured Phascolarctobacterium sp.
GCAGTAAAAGCAAGAGTGATAACGTTATATTAACTCTTGTAGAACGTCTTACACGCAAGTACATAGCCATTAAAATCGAAGGAAAAACAACATCTTCCGTTAGTAAAGCTATGGAATACTTGAAAAATTACTATGGCGATAAGTTTAGCCAGATATTCAAAACTATAACAAGTGATAACGGTAGTGAATTTGCTGAACTCGCAAAGCTTGAAGATAACACAAAGACAAAAGTATACTTTGCCCACCCTTACAGTTCATGGGAAAGAGGTTCTAACGAACGTCACAATGGTCTTTTAAGAAGATTTATTCCTAAAGGAAAGAGAATAGGCAAATATACTTCTGATGATATTCTGTTGACAGCTGATTGGTGTAATTTGTTACCTAGGAAAATACTCGGATACAAATCACCTGACGATCTATTCGAGAATGAGCTTGACAAGATTTATGCAGCTTGATTTTTAAAAAGTGTGCAATTTCTTATTGCAATTTAGGAAAGCTTGGCCTTTTAGAAAGCGAGAAAAGCGGACGAGAACTGTATTATAAACGTAGTGAAGATGGCATTGATTTAGCTGTATGGCAGGAAGCTGTAAGCTTTTTTTCGGAAACTGGTCAGCTAGGTGTTATTGGTAGCTTTATAGAAGATAAGTTTCCCGAGCATAGCGAATTGTTTACATATAAGAATTATTATCTGCTACACGCTTTGGAAAGTGAAGTGCTTTTGGATGTGTTAGAAGCAATGGAGCAGAAAATGGTTGTACACATTGAAGGCTGTACTTCTAAGGGTAGAAAGCTATCGTTAAACGTATTGCCTCTGAGAATTTATGTTAGTGTGCAGAGCGGGCGTCGTTATGTGATGTGTTGGTTTTTTAAGGCACAGAGGATTATTTTTTGTAGATTAGACAATCTAGAACGTGTGGAAAAGAAAAAGCCTGTTCATGATTACGAAAAGTATCATAATTTAGCAAAACAGATGGAGAAAAATCTTTGGGGTGTATCCATAGGAAGAATTTCTGATAATGAATATTATGAACATGTCGAACTTATTGTGCGTGCTAATAAGGATGAGCCATATATTTTACAATGTTTAGAACGAGAGAAACGTTGTGGCCGTGTAGAAAAGATTATGGAAGGACGTTATCGTTTTGTTGCCGATGTACGTGATGCAGGTGAACTATTACCCTGGCTACGTACCTTTATTGGTCGCATTGAAAGCTTTACATGCAGTAATAAAACTGTGGAAGAGAAATTTTGGCAAGATTTGCAGACAGTTTATGCAATGTATATGATGAATGAGGATGGTAAGTCGGGAAATGAGTACGGTGTTTAGTGAGGTTTATGGAACATATTATAATATTGTAGCGAAGCTTATGGACGCAGTGATAGATGGCACTTTATCTATGGAAAAAATGCAGCAGTTAATTTTAGCAGAAGGTTATGCTGACAGTACATTACAGCTTTTACCTGCACTTAGAGATGGCACGTGGAAATTGTTAATGCAAGATTGTACAACTCCACTAAAACATAAACCAACGATGCCGTTGACATTGTTGCAGAAAAGATGGCTAAAAACTTTGCTGGCTGATTACAAGATAAGATTATTTTTTACAGATGCGGAGCTTAGAAAGCAAGATACTGCTATGCAAAATATTGAACCATTGTATAGCAGTAAACAAATTATCTTTTTTGATCGATATGTGGATGGTGATGATTATTCTGACCCGCGATATAAAAGAAACTTTAAGGAAATCCTAAAAGCTATTAAGGAAAAGCATTATATGAGTGCGTCTTATAAGAGCAGTAAGGGGAATATTATAGTGTGGACAGATTTAGTGCCGTTATCTTTAGAGTATTCGGCTAAAGACGATAAATTTCGCCTACAGGCACTTGCGAGGCAAAAACACGTGACACTTAATGTGGGAAGGGTAATATCTGTCGAAGTAGGACAAAAGTTTCCGGAAAGTAAAGTTGGGCAAAAGAACGAAATTAAGCAGCAGAAATTAGTTTTAGAAATAAATGATGAGCGTAGCACAATGGTGCGGGCACTATTGCATTTTTCAGATTTGGCTAAGGAAACGGAGAAGCTTGATGAGCATCATTACTTGCTTACATTATATTATGACAAAAGTGATGAAGCAGAGATGGTTTTCAGAGTACTGAGTTTTGGACCAACTGTTTATGTGCTTGAGCCAAAATATTTTAGAAAGCTTATTCAAAGCAGATTGCAAGAGCAGTTTTTGTTCAGTGGAAAAAATTAAATGTACGACTTCTTAGTGTAATAAAAAGAACCTCTAAAAAGGCATACCATAGGAATTTGCTTGCCCATGGTAGCTTTTAGTAGAGGTTCTTTTAGTATCTAAAAATCAACAAAAAACTGCTCAATGGCTTACAACAGGAAGGCTAAAAGTACCCAAGAGTTTTGAAGACATCGGCAGTTTTTAAATAGCGTTATAGCAACATAAAGTGTTTTGTCAAGAGAGAAGAAATATCTCATCTCTTTAATAGATAAAGTTAATTATTTGTGATTAGTTAAATATTGGTCAATGCATGAGCAAATCAGCAAAGCAAGAGCAAAACCTTGCAATGTGGGCAACCAATGAGTAAAGTCAAGCGTCAATATAGTAAGAATGATTAATAAAATATTTATTTTCATAATGTTTACCGTGATATAACTCCTATAACGAATTAGCAAAATATACGTCAAATAACCTTGTAGCGGTTAAATATTATTTGACGTTGGTTGTTTTTTCACTTTTATAAGTACATATAATTTTGTATATTCCTAATGTAATACATATTAAACTGATAATTATTCTGATATTATCGGGAATATTCACAGAAATAACCTCCTTTCGTAAACTATTAAATATTTTTTATTTTTTTAGTAATAATACTTATATTTTAAATTGTCAATATTGAAACATAAATATTATTAAGGAGATTATACTAGAAATGTTGATGACGTATATAATATAAAGATAATATGTAAATTTCCATTTAGCGTTATCATCCCAATACAGGTTTAACTGCATATCAATAACGGAAACTCGTTGATAATCATAAATAGCCCCTGCTGGCATTTCTGTATGGGTGCTGGTGAGAATTAATTGATTATCGTCATTAATTGCACTTGGGAGTCCATGCAAAGCATACGGATTAAAGCCTATCGCTACCAGATTGTCGAAAGAAAAGTAACTATCCTAAAAATAAAATATAAAAACCGACCCATATAAATATGAGTCGGTTAAGTTATTATTGCAGAGTCGGGTCTACAGGACCGTTTACTGCATCAGGTTGTTCAAAGATGAAAGCAGGGGACGGATAGTAGAATTTGCAATGTTGGAAGCTGATTGCTTCGGTGGAGAAACGTTTCAGCAGAGCATAGGAAGCACGTTCTTCAAAGTCAATCAGGTTGTCTTTGTTGATGTCGGCATCTTGTACGATAACCAGCAGATATGCAGGAACTACCGGTGCATCTTCAGGAACTTGGCTACGGTCCAAAGGAATGGACGGAACGATTTCCAGTTTGCCGATAGGTTGTTGATTTTCGTTATACAGCATGCAGCCATATACGTTTTCGTAGAGGGTTCGCATTAATCTTAATTGATAAGCACCATTACTCATAATCAGAATCACTCCTTAAATTCTTACGGCGTCAGCTTTTGCTTGCCGATATATTAATGAAAATATAATTTCTTGCTGTTGTTCTGCAATAATTATAACAAACATATTGTAACATAAATTACGGATTTTCGCAAAAATTATAGGATAATAGCGGATTTATTTTTCTTTGTAAAATATGCAAGGTTACTTTGTAAATTTTGCCCAAAAATATCTTTAAGATTATAAAGATTGTGTATGAAATATAAAATTCTCTTGAATTGGCAGGAATAAAAACGCTGTATAGCGAATAGAGTGCGTAATAGAAAGATTAGATAGTTTTTGTTCGTATGTCATAAGGAAGGTACTGATTTATGAGAAAAGTTTTGTTTTGCATTTTAGGTTTACTTATTTTATCTGCATTGGCATTTGGCTGCGGTAGCAGTTCACATAGAGACAAGAAGCCTGCGGCGCAAAAATTTGTTACCATCGCTACAGGCGGTGCGTCGGGAACTTATTTTCCTTTAGGTGGTGCTTTGGCAGATATTTTAAATAAAACACTGCCTGGTACTAATGCTTCTACCCAATCTACTGAGGGTTCTATTGCCAATATAGCCCTTTTACAACAGGGAAGAGTTAATGTAGCGTTTGTACAGAATGATATTGCTTATTATGCTGCTAACGGTACAGAGATGTTTAAAGGTAAGCAGGTTACAAATCTGCAAGCCTTGGCTACTTTGTATCCGGAAACAGTCCAAATTGTAGCATTGAAAAAATCAGGCGTTAAATCAGTGGCGGATTTTAAGGGTAAACGTATAGCTGTCGGTGCTAAAGGATCCGGTACGGAGGTCAATGCACGTCAGATTATGGAAGCCTATGGTCTCACTTATAATGATGCAGATGTGAAGTATCTGCCCTTTGCGGAGGCAGCTAATGCCTTGAAGATTGGGTTAGCTGATGTTGCAATTATTACTGCAGGCCATCCCACTGCAGCGATTTTAGATTTGGCTAAAGCGGAAGAATTAGTAGTTGTACCTGTGGATGGTGATAAAGCAGAGGCCTTGGTTAAGAAATATCCTTTCTACACCAAGACTAGTATCGCTAAAGGTACCTATGATAAGCAGGCTGAGGATGTTCCTGCAGTAGCAGTAAAATGTATGCTTATTGCTACTGATAAAATGGACAGCAATACAGCTTACAGCATTACTAAAGCCTTGTTCGGTAATTTGGACCGCATGATTGCCGCTCATGCTGCTGCGAAGTTAATTTCTAAAGCGGAAGCTAAAAACGGTTTGTCCATAACAATGAATGCTGGTGCTACTAAATACTTTGCAGAGTAGTATTTTTAAGTAAAATTTATGTAAACTGCGAAAATAAATTTATCCTGAAAAACATATTGCCGAGCCTTGATTTCAGGGCTCGGTTTTTTCTTTTACGAAGCCTTTTACCGTCACGTTTTTTTTACAAAAATAAATATGTCTTGTTTGTCATAAAAGCCGATTTAGTGTATAATATAGAAGAGAGTATGTGTGCGGACACAATTATCAAACAGCGATTTCTATATTTTGTACGGAAATAATATGAAAATAAAAAATGGAGGTGTATTTTTTTTGGGAAAATTTCAACATAAAGTTCAAATAATTCCTCTAGGTGGTTTAGGGGAAATTGGTAAAAACATGACTGTCTTCCGTTATGGTGACGATATGATTCTGGTTGATGCAGGTCTGATGTTCCCTGAAGATGACATGTTAGGCATAGATTTAGTAATTCCTGATATTACCTATTTGGTGGAGAATCAGGATAAAATGAAAGGCATTTTCTTAACACATGGACATGAAGATCATATAGGTGCTTTACCTTATGTTATGAAGCAGATTGATTGCCCTGTATACGGTACCGCACTTACTCTGGGGATTTTACAAGGTCGTTTGAAAGAAAATGGTGTAAGCTCTAATAATCTGCACGTAGTGAAGCCTGGAGACAAGGTTAATGCAGGTGCGTTTAAACTGGATTTCATTCGCGTAAATCATAGCATTCCGGATGCTGTATCTATTGCGATTAACACACCTATCGGTACAATTATCCATACCGGTGACTTTAAAATAGATCATACTCCTGTTGATGGACAGGTTACCCAATTCAACAAATTTGCTGAATACGGTGATCGTGGTGTGTTGGCACTTTTAGCCGACAGTACTAATGCGGAACGTCCTGGCTTTACTCCGAGCGAGAAAATGGTAGGACAGACATTTGATGATGAATTCCGTTATGCAAAGCATCGTATTATTATTGCAACCTTTTCTTCTAACGTACATCGTATTCAACAGGTTGTTGATACTGCTGTAAAATATGATCGTAAGGTAGCGGTTATCGGTCGTAGTATGGTCAATGTAGTAAGCATTGCTAAAGAGTTAGGTTATTTGAAGGCTCCTGACGGAGTACTGATTGATATTGATGATGCACATAACTATAGTCCGGAAAAAATTGTTATCATTACTACCGGCAGCCAAGGCGAACCTATGAGTGCTTTGACCCGTATGGCGATGAATGATCATAAAAAGGTTGATATCATGCCAGGTGATACCGTTATTATTTCTGCTACTCCGATTCCGGGTAACGAAAAACTGGTTTCCCGTACTATCGACCATCTGTATAAGCTTGGTGCCGATGTTATTTATGAAAAGAGCAACGGTGTTCACGTTTCCGGCCATGCTAGTCAGGAAGAAATCAAGCTGATGCATAATTTAGTGCGTCCGAAATTTTTTATTCCTGTACATGGTGAGTATCGTCATTTGATTAAGCATGCTAATCTAGCACAAAGTCTGGGTATGCCTAAAGAAAACATTGTTATTGCGGAAAATGGCAGTGTTATCGAGTTAACTAAAAACAGCATTAATATCAACGGGAAGGTTCCTTCCGGTAAGGTGCTTGTTGACGGTCTTGGTGTAGGTGACGTAGGTAATATAGTTCTGCGTGACCGTCGTCAGCTGTCCCAGGATGGTATTATGATTGTTGTGGTAACTATTGATAAAGAGTCCTGTCACGTTGTATCCGGTCCGGATATCGTTTCCCGTGGCTTTGTTTACGTACGTGAAGCAGAGGGCTTAATGGATGAGGCACGTGAAAGAGTACAAAGTGCTTTGGAGCGTTGTGAAGAAAATGGTGTTTCTGAATGGTCTGCAATTAAATCTACTGTACGTGATTCTTTGGGACGTTTCCTTTATGAAAGAACTCGTCGTAGACCGATGATTCTGCCGATTATTATGGAAATCTGATTTTAGTATAGAGGTGTTGCACTTTGCGGAAAAGAGAGAGAACTATTAAGCAACAGAATAATGACTCCAAGAAGCTTGCCGGGATTATCTGTCTGCTGATAGGTGCAGCTTTTGCCTCAGCCATTCTTTTAGGCTGGGATAATCTGTTAGCTCAGTTTCCGCTATATCTTTTAGGTAAGTGTGCACTGCTGTTGCCAGTAGTATTTTTTGTTGCAGCCTTTCAGCTGTTTTACTATGGCAAATTATGTATTTTAAACAAAAAAACATTAGGTGTTTTTGGTGTGATGCTGTGCCTTTTAGGCACAGCTCATCATGTTTTTATACCTGTTAATGAAGAGCTTACACCACATCTTTTGCCTGATGGCGGCGGCTTAATCGGCGGACTTGTAGCTTTGCTTTTGCATAAAACAGTTGGCGAAGTGGGTACGTATATAGTATTGTTTATCGCTTGGTTAGTTCTTCTGCTGAGTATTCTGCCTGTGAAATCAGTTCATAAGAAGGTTAAGGCTTTACTTTTCGGTAGTGATATTATTGACGAAGAGGATTTACCGCAAGAGGTCAGCAAGCAACAGGTAAAAAAATCTGCACCTATGGAAGCAAAGGTTCCGGAGCAACGTCAGTCTATTTTTAGAAAACGTTTAAAAAATAAACCTGTACCGAAGCCTGTACCAAAAAATCCTGTAGCTAGAATTTATGATAATAATGAATTCGATGCTTTCACAGAAGGCTTGGAACAGAAAAATACCTTACAGCGTATTTTGAAATTCCCTAAGACTTCAGTATATGAAAATGAGAAAATCAAAGAAGAGCTGGAGCGGGACCCGATTCAAATAGCTGATTGGCAGCCGCCTAAGCAGCCCATAGTTATTGTTCGTCCCATAATTAACTATGATGATATTCCGATAGCAATGCCGAAGCAGAGCTTTTTAAGCGCAGTGGCACCTGAACCACAGCACGAGCAACCTTATGCATCTGCCCAGTCTTATGTTTCTGATGCGCAGAAAGAGGTTCAGACAAGCGAAGAGGGAGTTGAGCAGCCGCAGTCTGCAGCTGTCCAAGAAGTGATACAATCTATGGTTAGTGACGAAGAACCGAGTGTTGAGGTACATACACCAATAGTTCCTCAGCCTTTTACTACTGTGGAGAATGATATGGCGGTAACTGGTGCTGATACTGAAGCAGCTACAGTAGAGGATACTGAAGAGAAGCAGCCTGGCGATTACCAGTTACCGACATTAGCTTTATTAAATCCGCCTAAGACTGTAGATCCGGCTACTTATAAACGCGAGCTGTTAGAAAAACAAAGTATTCTGGAAAAAACCTTAGTTGATTATAAGGTTAAGGCAAGGGTTACGGATGTAACTCGTGGTCCGTCTGTGACACGTTTTGAATTGGAGCCTGAACCAGGTGTTAAAGTAAGCTCGATTATTAATTTAGCCGAAGAATTTGCTTTATGGATGTCGGCAAGCTCCGGTGTGCGTATTGAAGCACCGATTCCTGGAAAATCTGCTATTGGTCTTGAAGTACCGAATGCTAAAAATGAGGCAGTAGCCTTTAGTGAAGTGGTCAGCGATATTTCAGTGGCACATAATCCTTCTAAGTTGTGTATCGGCTTAGGTAAGGATATCAGCGGTAATATTATTGCGGCAGATTTATCGAAGATGCCCCATCTTTTAGTAGCAGGTTCTACCGGCTCTGGTAAATCAGTATGTATTAATACTATTATTGCCGGTATTTTATATAAGGCTCGTCCAGATGAGGTTAAATTGATTCTGGTAGATCCCAAGGTAGTAGAGCTTTCAAATTATAACGGTATTCCACATCTTCTGACTCCCGTTGTTACAGAACCGAAGAAAGCGGCGTCGGCTCTGCATTGGGCTGTTGCCGAGATGGAACGACGCTATCAGACGTTTGCGGATTCTCATGTTCGTGAAATCAATAGTTATAATGCACAGGCAAAAGAAAAAATGCCGTTTATTGTTATAATTATAGATGAGCTTTCTGATTTAATGATGACTGCTAAGGTTGATGTTGAAGAAGCTATTTTGCGCTTGGCACAAAAAGCACGTGCTGCAGGTATCCATTTGATTATAGCTACTCAACGTCCCTCTGTTGATGTTATTACCGGTATTGTTAAGGCAAATATTCCTTCCCGTATTGCCTTTGCGGTTTCTTCCCAAACAGATTCCCGTACTATTTTGGATATGGGCGGTGCGGAGAAGCTGCTAGGCAAGGGTGATATGTTATTTTCGCCGATCGGCTTAAATAAGCCGGTGCGTGTGCAGGGTGCCTTTGTCAGCGATGCCGAGCTAAATAAAATAGTAGACTTTATTGTCAAACAGTCCATTCCTGTAAATTACAGTGAAGAAGTCACATCGCAGGAATTAGCTTGCGATAGTAAGAGTAATACTCAAGAAGATACAGGAAATTTTTCTCCTGCGGAGGATGAATTGTTTGAAGATGCCGTAAATCTTGTCCTAGATATGGGACAGGCATCATCTTCCATGTTACAGCGACGCTTCCGTATCGGTTATACTAGAGCGGCACGTTTGGTTGATACAATGGAGGAATTAGGTATTGTTGGTCAATCTGTTGGCAGTAAGCCAAGAGAGGTTATCATGTCCCGTCAGGAAGTAGAAGAACGTTTTCTGAAACATGAATAAGTGGAGGTACTAACAGAAAATGGAAAGTGAAAAAAGCGTTGGTACAATTTTAAAAGAAGCAAGATTAGCTAAAGGCTTGTCCATTGCTGATGCCGAACAGGCAACCAGCGTTCGTGCACGTTATTTGGAAGCTGTAGAAAATGATGAATATGAAAAAACTCCAGGAGAGGTTTTCTTAAAGGGTATTATCCGTAACTATGGCAATTATTTAGGCTTGGATGGTTTGGAATTAGTCAAGCTTTATAAAGCAAATCATCAAGGTGTAGCTGCTGAAAACATCAATAGTGCAGGTATCCGTGAAGTGGAAAAGGTACGCCTAAATATTCAGCTCAAGGAAAAACGTGATATCGGCAGCGGTACAGGTCGTTTTGAAATGCCGCAGCTGCCGATGAAGCAGATTGCCGCAGGCTTAGCAGTTGTAGTTTTATTGGGAATCGGTTATGTTGCAGTACCTAAGGTTATAGATTATTTTAAAAACATGCCGCAGGTAGAACAAAAACAGGAAGAAGTACAAGCTAATGCGTCTACTGCTGTGAAGCCGCCGTCCATTTTGGATAAGGTACAGGTAGAGATGGAAGCTAAGGATTCTTGCTGGACTGAGGTCACTGCTGATGGTAAAGAGGTTTTCGTCGGTATGTTGAATGCTAAGGATAAGCGTACCTTTGAAGCTAAGGATAAGATTGTTGTTAAGTATGGCAATATCGGTGCTATGAAACTTATAGTTAATGGTCAGCCTGTTGACTTGAAAGGTGAGCATGGTGTTGCGGTAAAAACTTATTTAAGAGCTAATGCTACTTCTGAAGCACCTCAGATTGCTGAAAAAGCAGTTAGTGAAGCACCTGTAGAACAGGAAGCTGCTCCGGTAAAGCAGGAAGCGGTACAGGAAGCACCTCAGGTTGTTGCTGAGCCTAAACAGGAAGTAGCTAAGCCGACAGCTAAAGCAGCTGTTCCTGCTGAGAAGAAACAAGAAGCTAAAGTAAAACGAGAAGAAAAGAAATAAATTAGTAGACTTATATACAGGAGAAACTGAATGAAAGGTTTTTTACCTATTTCTAAAGAAGAAATTGCTGCTAGAGGCTGGGATCAATTAGATTTTCTATTTATCAGCGGTGATGCCTATGTAGATCATCCGTCCTTCGGACCGGCTGTTATCTGCCGTGTGCTAGAGGCCAATGGCTATAAGGTAGCACTTTTGTGTCAGCCTGCTTGGGATAAAGCGGAAAACTTTGCTGCTTTAGGCAAACCACGCCTTGGCGTCTTTATTTCCGGTGGCAATCTTGACTCTATGTTATGCCGTTATACTGCGGCTAAAAAAGAACGTAAGGTAGACAAATACACAGCAGGAGGCGAAATCGGCAAGCGTCCTGACCATGCTACTGCGGTTTATGCAGAGATGGTGAAGCGACTGTGGCCGGAAATGCCGGTAATCATCGGTGGTATCGAGGCCAGTCTGCGTCGTTTTATCCATTTTGATTATTGGGAAAATAAGCTGATGCCTTCTATTTTGGAAAGTAGCGGTGCGGATCTGTTAGTTTATGGTATGGGCGAAAAGCAGGTAGTTGAAATTGCTGATTATCTGGCCGGCGGTGCTAGTATGGAGGATATGCATTATATCCGTGGTACTGCTTATACTGCTAATGCTTTGCCAGAGGATGAGGAATATGTTCTTCTGCCTGAGTGGCAAGAAATTAAAGCAGATAAAAAGAAATTTGCTGAAGCCTTCCGCCTGCAAAGTAAAGAACAGGATCCTTTTTATGGTAAGGTAGTTGTACAAAAGGGTCAGAAAAAATATATTATCCAGAATCCCTCTACCTATCCGTTAACTATGGAAGAAATGGATGCTATTTATGATTTGGATTATATGCGTCAATGGCATCCTAGCTATGATGCTTTAGGTGGTGTAGCAGCTCTGGAGGAGGTACAGTTCAGTATCGTCAGCAGCCGTGGTTGCTTCGGCAGTTGTTCATTCTGTGCTATTCATGCACATCAAGGCCGTATCATTCAAGCTCGCAGTCATGAATCTATTTTACGTGAAGCAAAGATTATTACTCAATTACCTGGATTTAAGGGCTATATTCACGATGTTGGTGGTCCTACTGCTAACTTCCGCCATCCGTCCTGTGCCAAACAGTTAAAATATGGTGTCTGCAAGGATAGACAATGCTTGTTCCCGACACCATGTCCTAATATTGATGCCGATCATAGCGATTATATTGCTTTGCTGCGTAAGCTTCGTGCTCTGCCGGGCATTAAAAAAGTCTTTATCCGCAGTGGTATCCGTTACGATTATTTATTGGCTGATAAAAAGCAGGATTTCTTGGATGAACTGTGCCGTTATCATATCAGCGGTCTATTGAAAATTGCACCTGAACATATTGCCCCGCAGGCTTTAAAACGCATGGGTAAACCTTCTAAAGAAGTATATTTGAAATTTATGCGTGTTTTTGCTAAGAAAAATAAAGAAATTGGTCTGCCGCAATATTTGGTACCGTATTTTATCAGCAGTCATCCAGGATGTACTTTAAATAATGCAATTGAACTTGCCGAATTTTTACGTGATATCAAGCATCAACCTGAACAGGTACAGGATTTTATCCCTACTCCGGGAAGTGCTTCTACGGCTATGTATTATTCCGGTATAGATCCGGAAACAGGAGAGGATGTTTTTGTTGCACGCAATCCTCATGATAAAGCAATGCAGAGAGCATTGATGCAATATCGTGCTCCGCGTAATCGTCGTCTTGTTTTAGAAGCCTTGCAAAAAGCAGGTCGTATGGATTTAGTCGGTAACGATCACAAATGTTTGTTATATAATGACCGTCCTACTAGTGGTCGTCGTACAGTTGATGGACGCAGAAGTAGTGATGACAGACGCACTAATAGTGGCAATAGACGTCAAGGTGATGGTAGACGTGCCGACAAAGGAGCACCACAGCGTAAAAGTAAACGCCGCTCCTAAAACGGAGGAAAAGTATGTCCCGTTTGTTAAGTATGATGTGTATGCTGCTTGTTGTATTCAGCTTAGCAGGCTGTGCTACAGAAAAGCCTGCTAGCGGACAGCCGCAGCAGACACTGCTGTTATATTCGGAATTAGATGGTATGTTTACTGAAGATTTAGTGCGTGCCTTTAATAAAGAATATAATAATAAAATTTGTCTGAAAGCTACATATGAATTGCCGCAGAGTGGGCAGATGCCTGATTTAGTGCTTGCTGAAAAGCGTACACTGAACGGTTTGAAGATAGATGGGATGTTGAAGCCGACAGAGTTTGTCGGTAGTGAACGTCTGGCAGAGAAATTCCATGATCAGGATTTATGCTGGTATGGTGCTTTTTATGATCCGACAGTTTTTTTAGTTAATCAACAGTTTGCCAGAATTGTCGGTCAGAATAATTTAAAGGGCTGGAGTGATTTGGAAAGTCATATCGGTACACGTATCGTTATGGAAAATCTTTCAGATACTAATAGCACACAGAATTTTTTATCTGCTTTTGCTGATCAAAAGGGCGAGACCGGTTCACTGAATTATTTATGGAATATCAACCGCTTTGTGGTGCAATATGCTAAATTTCCGTTTACACCTATTCGTATGGCTGCGGTAGGTGATGCGGATGTAGCAATTACCCGTCAAAGCTATGTTTTTAAATATTTAGAGAATAAATTTCCTGCTTATGTTGTTATTCCTGAAGAGGGTACACCTGTTAATCTCTATGGTGTGGGTCTTTTCAAAGCAACAGAGCAGGAGGCTAAGGCTTTACAGTTTATGGAATGGTTGCTGTGCAGTGAGGAAGTAAAGAAAATTGCTTCTGTGGATAATACAGGCTATTTATTTTTACTTTCTGACAATGGCGATGGCGCAGTACCTGATAAGCTTTGGTTAAATCATAATTACCTGACTGCTGCTAAACAAGACAGTTTAACTGATAAATGGCTACAGCAGGTACGTTTTAGTAAATAATTTTGGCAAAGAATTGCTTTAAAATCGGTAACTCTTTGCTAACCTTGAATAAAGGAGGCTCATTACATGAAAATAGGTATGGTTAGTCTTGGCTGTCCAAAGAATCTGGTAGATTCTGAAGTTATGCTAGGCATTATTCGTGATAAAAAAATGGAAATTACCAATAATCCTGCTGAAGCAGATTTGATTATCGTTAATACCTGCGGTTTTATCGAAAGTGCCAAAGAAGAGTCTGTAAATACTGTTTTGCAAATGGCAGAATATAAAAATGAAGGTTGCTGCAAATATTTGATTATGACAGGCTGCCTGAGCCAACGTTATGCTGACGAGCTTTTTGAAAGTATGCCGGAAGTTGATGCTGTTGTCGGGACTGATTGCTTTACTGATATTGCTTGGATTATTGATGAGGTTATGGCAGGTAAACGCGTTAAACATTTGCAGAAATTAGCTAGCAAAAATGTTGCTATGTTACCACGTATGCTGACTACTCCGAGCTATATGGCTTATTTGAAGATTGCAGAGGGCTGCGATAACTGCTGCTCTTATTGCATTATTCCGCAGCTGCGTGGTCCTTATACCAGTCGTCCTTATGAAGAGGTATTGGCAGAAGCTAAAGCTCTTGCTGATAGCGGCGTTAAAGAATTGATTGTCGTTGCCCAAGATACAACTCGCTACGGTGAAGATTTATATGGTAAGTTATTATTACCTAAACTTTTGCATGATTTGCATGATTTGGAAGGTATTCAATGGATTAGAGTAATGTATCTCTATCCTAATAACTTTACCGATGAGTTAATTGAAGCCTTTGCTACTTTAGATAAGGTTTGCAAATATATTGATATTCCCTTGCAACATGCTAGCGATAGATTGTTAGATAGTATGAATCGTTATGATACCCGTGCACAGGTAGAAACTTTGTTAGAGAAACTGCGCACTCGTATTCCTGGTATTACTATCCGTACTACCTTTATCGTCGGCTTTCCCGGTGAAACAGAAGAGGATTTTGCCGAGCTGCAGGACTTTATGGAAAAACAACGCTTTGAAAATGCCGGTGTTTTCCAATATTCTCAAGAAGAGGGTACTGTTGCCGGTGCTATGCCTAACCAGATTGCTCAAGAGGTCAAAGAAAACCGTTATCATGAATTGATGGCTTTGCAAGCAGGTATTTCTGAAGAAATCCACCAGAATCGTGAGGGCGAAGAGCTGGATGTTCTGGTAGAGGGCTTTGATGAAGAAAATGATAAGCTGGCCTTTGGTCGTTCTATCCACGAAGCTCCTGACATTGACGGTAATATCTTTATTGAAGGAGCAGAAGATGTACAAATCGGTGATATTGTCCGTGTACGTATTCTGCAAGGATTTACTTATGAAATGGTCGGCGAACTGATTAAATAAGCTAGCGGCTGTCTGGAGGGATGACGGATGAAGGCAGAAATTATAACCACAGGTACTGAGTTGTTATTGGGTGAGATTTTAAATACTAATGCTCAATATCTGGCACGTAAATTAAATAGTATTGGTATTGATGTTTTATATCAATCAACTGTAGGTGATAATCCTGAGCGAATGTGTGCTGTATTGCAGCAGGCGATGGAGCGTGCCGATATTATTATTACCAGCGGCGGACTTGGTCCTACCCGCGGTGATATTACTAAAGAAATGGTTATGCAAGTCTGTCATACCGACAGCTATCTTGACCTTGATACATGGGGACGTATAGATGCCTTTTTTGCGAAAAGAGGTATGATTCCACCGGATAATAATGATAAGCAGGCTTATGTACCTTTAGGTGCGGAGGTGCTGCAAAATGACATCGGTACTGCTCCCGGACTTTGGCTAGAGTATAATAAAAAAATTTTTATTTTACTACCTGGTCCGCCATCCGAGCTGATGGATGTATGTGAAAAGCAGCTTTTACCACGTTTAAAGTCACATTTTAAGGATTTAGGAGTTATTCTTTCCCGAGTCCTGCATCTGCGTGGTATCGGTGAATCATTATTGGCGGAAAATTTGGATAAGCTGATTGTCGAGCAAAGTAATCCGACGATTGCTTTATATGCACGTCATGGTGAAGTTGTTATTCGTCTGACAGCGAAAGCTGCTGATGAACAAAAGGCTGTAAAAATGCTTGATGACAGTGAAAAAGCTGTCCGTCAGTTAGTTGATGAATATATTTATGGTGTGGATGATGCGTCCTTAGCTGCTTGCTTAGGACAGGAATTGTTGCGTCGCGGTAAAACTATTGCCTTTGCCGAATCTTGTAGTGGTGGTTTAGCTAGCAGTTTGATGACTGATGTGCCGGGCAGCAGTGAATATTTGCTTGGTAGTGTAGTTACCTATACTAATATGGCTAAACAAAAACTCATTAATGTGCAGCAGGCTACGTTAGAAGAATGTGGTGCTGTAAGCCGCGAAACTGCTTGTGAAATGGCAGTAGGTGTCCGTAATCTGTTGGGCAGTGATTATGGTGTCAGCATTACAGGAAATGCTGGTCCTGGTGCTAGCGAGGGCAAGCCGGTAGGTCTTGTGTATATTGCAGTGGCAACCGAGGATGTAGTGTATTGCCAAGAGCATCATTTTACGTCTAGTAGAACTGAAAATAAACTAAAAATAGCGTTAACAGCTATTTCTATGGTTATTGATAAACTTTTAGAAGAAAAAAGAAACGAGGAAGCTTAGACTTCCGATGGAGGAAAAAATTTAATGGCAGATCAAAAAGAAATGTTTGGCGAATTAGAGCTTGACAAAAAAATCGTAAATGCGTTGACAGATATGGGCTTTGAAGAGCCTTCTCCGATTCAGGCAGCAACTATTCCTTTAGTACTGGAAGGTAATGACGTTATCGGTCAAGCACAGACTGGTACCGGTAAAACTGCTGCTTTCGGTATTCCTTTAGTACAATCCATTCATGATTTTAAACATATTCAAGCTTTGATTATGTGCCCGACTCGTGAATTGGCTATTCAAGTAGCGGAGGAAGTAGGTAAAATCGGTCGTACCCGTCGTATTAAAGCACTGCCTGTTTATGGTGGTCAACCTATTGAACGTCAAATCCGTGCACTGAAAAATAATGTACAAATCGTTATCGGTACTCCTGGTCGTTTAATCGACCATATTAATCGTGGTACTATTAAACTGGAGCATATTAAATTCTTAGTATTGGACGAAGCTGACGAAATGCTGGATATGGGCTTTGTTGATGATATTGAAGAGATCATGCATGCATTGCCGACTGATCGTCAAACTTTGCTGTTCTCTGCAACTATGCCGCGTCCTATCTTAAGCTTGACTAAGAAATATATGAAGGCTCCCAAAAATGTTACTATTACTAAAGAAGAGTTGACCGTTCCTCTGATTGAACAATACTATTTTGAAACGAAGGATAAGATAGAAGGTTTGTGCCGTCTGTTGGATGCAGAAATCGAAGGTAAGCTGATTATTTTCTGCCGTACTAAAAAAGGTGTTGATGATTTAGCTATCGCTTTGTCTAGCCGTGGTTATATGGCTGAAGGTCTGCATGGCGATTTGAGCCAGAACCAACGTGACCGCGTAATGAAAAAATTCCGCGAAGGTACTGTGGATATCCTGATTGCTACTGATGTTGCTGCCCGCGGTATCGACGTTGACAATATTACTCACGTTATTAACTTTGATATTCCGCAGGATCCGGAATCTTATGTACATCGCATCGGTCGTACCGGTCGTGCAGGTAACACCGGCGTAGCCATGACCTTTATCACTCCGCGTGAATTCCGTCAATTGAAATTGATTGAACGTATTGCCAAAACTAAAATCAAACGTCGTCAGCTGCCGACTGCTGCGAACGTTATTGAACGCCAGCGTGACCAGATTATCAGCAAAATGCAAACTGTACTGGAGCTCAATGCTTACCATGATTATATGCCGATTGCTGAAAGCTTGCTGGATGAATATTCTGCAGAAGAGGTTGCAGCAGCAGCTCTGAAATTAATGCAAGAGGGTAATAAAGCTTTGGAAGCTCCGCAAGAGGATATTATTTCCAGAGAGTTACAAAACACCGGCGGCCGCCCGGGTATGGTGCGTTTATTTATGAACGTAGGTCGCAGCCAAAAAATCATGGTTAAAGATATTGTCAGCACTATTGCTATTGAAGCAGATATTCCTGCCCGCGATATCGGCCTGATTAATATTTATGATAAATTTACATTTGTAGAAGTGCCGGAAGATGTAGCAGAAAAGGTTATTGGTGCAATGCATCGTAACTTCATTAAAGGTTACAGAGTTAATATTGAACCAGCAAGAGTGAGAAAACAAACTTGCTTTTTAGCATTTGCTAGATTCTCCTCTGATATGGAGGTGAAGTCCGATGAATGATATTTTTGGCAACATTAAGGGGATTCGTAATTCGGTCATTGAAGAGCTGCAAACTCTTTATGATGTTCGTCTGGCATCCGGTCAGCTGCTTACAGGAGAGTTAGCTTTAAAGATGGCCGATATTACAGATTTTATCAACCGTGAAGTAAGTGTTTATATCAGTCGTAGCGGTCAAGTGGTTGCCGTTGCTGTCGGTAATGACCAAAGCGTAGAATTGCCTCCTGTTGAAGGTAGACGTGGCAGCAGTCGTTTAAGTGGTGTGCGCTGCGTGCATACTCATCCAGGTGGTAATCCTAATCTGAGTGGTGTGGATATTTCTGCTTTAAAAAATAACCGTTTTGATGCTATGGTAGCTATTGGTGTTACTAGTCCTGATTTTACTCAATCCGTAATGACTTTTGCGATGATTACAGGGATTGATGAAAATGAACAATATCAGGTAGAAGGTTATGGTCCCTTGACCTTTGCAGAAGCGGAGGGAATTTACTTTCCTAATCTGGTAGCAACTGTAGAACGCATCTTAGATAAACAAAGCGGTAGTACATCACTAGCTCAAGGTACTGAACGTACTATTTTAGTGGGGATGGAATATGCTGGAGGTGCCAGCATTGTAGGTTGGACTGCGGAAGATTCTTTGGAAGAATTAAAGCAGCTTGCAGATACTGCTGGTGCTGAAGTAGTAGCTAAATTTTTGCAAAAACGTCCTAAACCTGACCCTGCATTTTTTATTGGTAAAGGCAAGGTACAGGAACTGGCATTATATGTACAGCAGGAAAATATTGATTTATGTATTTTTGATGATGAGCTTTCACCTGCGCAGCAACGTAATATTGAACAAACGATGGGTGTACGTGTCCTAGATCGTACTGCCTTGATTTTGGATATTTTTGCTCAACGTGCCCATACCAATGAAGGCAAACTGCAAGTCGAATTAGCCCAATTGCAATATACTTTACCGCGTATTATGGGTAAGGGTTTGAGCTTATCCCGTTTAGGCGGCGGTATTGGTACCCGTGGTCCTGGTGAAACTAAGCTGGAAGTAGATCGTCGCCGTATTCGTGATCGTATCGCTTATATCAAAGATTGTATCAGTAAAGTAAAGAATGTCCGTGCTTTGCATCGTGCAGGGCGCAATAAGGCTTCTGTGCCTACAGTAAGTCTTGTGGGTTATACTAATGCGGGCAAATCTACCTTGCTGAATACTTTAACAAATTCTGATATTTATGCTAAAGACCAGTTATTTGCAACTTTGGATCCTACCACACGCCAACTGGATTTGCCTAATAAGCAGCAAGCTATTTTGACTGATACTGTAGGTTTTATCCAACGACTGCCCCATCAATTAGTCGCAGCTTTCCAATCTACTTTGGAAGAAGTTGTAGAATCTGATGTACTTTTGCATGTTATTGATGTCAGCCACGAATTATATAAAGAACAAAGTAATGCAGTATATAATGTTCTAGAAGAAATCGGCGCAAAAGATAAAACTATCATTACTGTTTATAATAAGATTGATAAACTTCCTGAAGGTTCAGGTTTGGCAGAGCGTTTGGCTAAAGAAGAAAACAGTATTTGTATTTCTGCTAAAGGACGGATTAATTTAGACAAGCTGTTAGAATTAATTGCTGATAACCTGAAAATGAAATCTGTAGAAGAAATTTTTCTCGTTCCTTATAGCGATTCGGCGGCAGCTTCCCGCCTACATGATGTTGGTACAGTGCTCGAGCAGGAATATCTTGCTGAGGGAACACAAATGAAAGTACGTCTTGATGCAGATAAGTTAGGTGAGTTTGAAAAATATTTAATCGAAGCGTAAGCATTTTTCTTTAGGTGGAAAGATGCATTACGAACCGTAAGAACTGTGCGGGGATAGCTTGGTAAAGAAAAGTAAGCTTGGGGATGCATATATCATCCTTAAGAAAGCTTTGTTCCCAAGAAGCTTCTACTTTTGCAGTGGAGGTAGTTCAGTAAAATAAATTAATGTAAGGTGAAGAATTGTGATTGATTATAAGGCTCTTGAAGAGGCAGCTCTTGCAGAGGTTGCTAAACATACCCCGGAATTAGAAGCTGCGGCTTTGTATAATACAGAAAAGGTTATTGCCGCTTTTCGCAATAATATGGTATCTGATTATTATTTAAAACCAACTACCGGTTATGGTTACAGTGATGTCGGCCGCGATAATTTAGATTTAATTTATGCAGAATTGTTTAAAACCGAAGCTGCATTGGTTCGTTCTCAATTTGTTAGTGGTACTCATGCGTTAGCAGTTGCTTTATTGGGCAATTTGCGTGCAGGTGACGAGTTGATTGCTGTAACAGGAGCTCCTTATGATACTATGCAGACTATTATCGGTTATCCGGTACAAAGCGAAGGTTCTTTAGTTGATTTAGGTGTTACTTATAAAGAAATTCCGATGACCGGGGACCATGTAGATTTAGAAGCTGTAAAAAAAGCTGTGACTGCAAAAACAACTATGATTCATATCCAACGTTCCTGCGGTTATAGCAGTGTACGTAAAACTATTGATGTGGCAGAAATCGGTCGTATTTGCCAAGCTGCTAAGGAAGCTAATCCTAATGTTATCTGCTTTGTTGATAACTGTTATGGCGAATTTATCGAAAAACAAGAACCTACTGAAGTAGGTGCAGATTTAATGGCCGGCTCCCTGATTAAAAATCTTGGTGGTGGTTTAGCTCCGACTGGTGGTTATATCGTAGGTCGCAAAGATTTAGTAGAAAAGGCTTCTTATCGTTTGACTGCTCCTGGTCTTGGTGGTGAAATGGGTGCAACCTTAGGCGATACTGCCCGTGAATTTTATCAAGGCTTATTCTTAGCTCCGCACATTGTAATTCAAGCGGTAAAAACTGCTATTTTTGCAGCTGCTGTTTTCAAAGGGCTGGGTTATGCTGTTAAACCGTTGCCGGAAGAACGTCGCAGCGATATTATTCAAGCAATTACTTTGGAAACTCAACAACGTCTGTGCGATTTCTGCGTAGCTATTCAAGGTAATTCTCCTGTAGATGCACATGTAGAACCGGTTCCTTCTCCTTTGCCCGGTTATCAAGACGAAATTATTATGGCCGCTGGTACTTTTGTTCAAGGTGCTTCTATTGAGTTAAGTGCTGACGGACCTTGTCGAGATCCTTTTAATGTATATTTCCAAGGCGGACTGACTTTTGAACATGGTCGTCTGGCTATTATGGCTGCTGCTAAACGTGTGGGTCCCAACGAATAAGTTGACATAGAGCAACAATATTAAACTGAGGTTGATGCTGATGAATAATATGGCGATATGTAATTATATTGTAGGTGTTTTGGGCGCTGTTATCGGTGGCTTGATTATGCAGGCTGCGGCAGAATTTCCTTTAGAATTTACCGTGAACGGTCCAGGTGCTGGCTTTTGGCCTTTTGCCTTAGGCTGTGTAATGATGGCGACTGCAATATTTTTGCTTATCTATACTTTTATAAACAAAATAGCTTTATCTGAGGAGCGTGTTGTACTAACCACTCCTGCCAATAAACGTGTTTATCTTATGATGGGGATTGTCGTTGTTTTCTGTGTGCTGATGAATTTGCTAGGCTTTTATGCAGCGGCGGCATTACTGATTATTGCCGTAATGCGTTTAATGGATTATCATAACAAAAAGGTGATCGCGTTGACCACAGTGCTGACCTTGTTGTTTATTTATCTGGTATTTGGCATGCTTTTAAATACAAATATGCCTGATTCCATTTTTTTAGAGTAGGGGGATAGAAAAGTGATTGATATTTTAAGTGCCTTAAATATGATTTGCGAACCCCTGAATCTTCTTGGTCTTCTTTTCGGTGTTTTAGTAGGTATTGCTTTTGGCTGTATGCCGGGCTTGAGCGTTAACATGGGCTTAGCTCTGTTATTCCCGTTGGCATTTACCTTTAAAGGTATCGGTGGTATCTTGATGCTTTTAGGTATTTACTGTGGTGCAATTTATGGTGGCAGTATCAGTGCGATTCTTTTAAAAACACCAGGTACACCGGCTTCTGTGGCAACGACACTGGATGGTTATCCGATGGCGACAAAAATGGGACAACCTGGACGTGCTTTAGGGTTATCCACTATGGCAAGTACTTTTGGCGGTGTTTTCAGTACCATCTGTTTAATTTTATTAGCACCGCAATTAGCAAAAGTTGCTCTGCAATTTTCTAAACCGGAATATTTTGCTTTGGCTATCTTTGGCCTTAGTATTATTACCAGTGTATCATCAGGCAGTGTCATTAAAGGAATTATGGGCGGCCTGTTAGGTTTATTCCTCGCTACTGTCGGTATTGATGATATGAGCGGTACGATTCGTTTTACTTTAGATACTACTTATCTTTTAGGAGGCGTATCCTTTATCCCGGTATTGATTGGCGTTTTTGCTTTTGCTCAGGTGTTGAGCAGTATCGAGGAATATTATCATCATGAACGTGGTAAACAGCATATGCTGATTGACAGGGTTTTACCGTCCATGACGGATATTAAACGTGTTTTTGCTACTTTAGTGCGTTCTTCTGCGATTGGTACTTTTATCGGCTGTGTGCCCGGTACTGGTGGTGATATTGCGTCCTTCGTTTCTTATGACCAAGCCAAACGTTGGTCCAAAAACGGCAAAAATTTTGGTAATGGCGAACCAGAAGGTATTGTTGCTTCGGAAGCAGGTAATAATGCTGTTTCAGGTGGTGCTTTTATCCCCGTACTTACATTGGGTATTCCTGGTGATGGTGCAACAGCCATTATGATGGGTGCGTTGATGGTACAGGGATTGCAGCCAGGACCTTTATTGTTTGTGGAAAAAGCTCCTGATGTTTATGCTATTTTCATCGGCTTACTATTGGCTAATTTGATTATGGGATTGATGGGCTTTAGTTTAATCAGACTGTTTACCAAAGTAGTTAACGTACCGATTCATATTTTGCTGCCTATTATCGTGATGATGACTTTCGTTGGTACTTATTCTTATAATAACTCCATCAATGATGTTTATTTAATGGTAATCAGCGGTTTTATTGGCTATTTCCTGAATAAACTAGGCTTTTCTATGTCCGCGATTATCATCGGCATTATTCTTGGTGGTATGGCAGAGCAAAACTTTGTCGGCTCTTTGATTATGAGTGATGGTGCATTCAGTATTTTTTATGAAAGACCATTATGTTTATTCTTCTTGGTAGCAGCAGTTTTATCTTTGCTTTCTCCTATTTTAGGCAAGGTTTTTAAACGCGGCTAAAAATTATAAGTTAACGTTAAACTTTCTAAATACCCTTTTATTGTAATTATTTTTACAGTGAAAGGGTATTTTTCTATATTATATTGAGAAATTCAACCTAATTAATGTTGAAAATTATCTAAAAAAGTGTTACACTAAATAAGTTTGGTAATTAGTCTAAAATATCTGATGATTTAATTACGAAAAGAGAGAAGAAAATGAGGAGTGTAATTATGAAAAACTTCAAAACATTACAAAATGCAGTAATGTTGTCCGTTATGGCAGGTTCGTTAATGTTCACTGCTAATAACGCATTTGCTGCTGAAGATTTACAAGAATTTGCTATGGACGACTTTGTCGTTACTGCAAGCCGCACCAAAACCGCGATTGTTGATACCCCTGTAAACATGAGCGTTATTGATGCACAAACTATTGAAAGCAGACATTATACCGATGTTGCAGAAGCATTAAAGGATGTTCCCGGTGCTGATGTAATTTCTGAGGGTACTGGCGCATTTGAAAAGAAAGTAATTTTAAATGGCGATGAACGCGTTGTTGTTTTAGTTGATGGCCGTCGCGTAAATATCGACATGGGTACTATGAGCCGTGCAAGCTTTGACTTGAACCAACTGCCGGACGTAGCACAAATCGAACGTATCGAGGTTGTTAAAGGTCATGGCGGTGCTTTATATGGCTCCGATGCTGTGGGCGGTGTAGTAAACATTATCACTAAAAAGGCTGACCATAAATTCGGTAAACGCTCCTTTGCTATGGGTTCCAACCAAGCAAGAGATTTCAAATCCGTATACGCTTTCAAAAAAGGCAAAACCGGTGTAACTTTGGCTGGTTCTAAATATAAACAAGGCTATTATAAATATAAAGATGCTGCTACCGATTCTACCAACAGATGGCCGTATAATTCTAAATATGAAAACAACAAATTCTCCATCAAAGTAGATCAAGAATTTACTGATACTACTAGCATGACTGTTGGTTATGATTACAGCAAATTTGAAGGATACCATCCTGGTTCTATGGACTATCTTTCTTTAAATCCTGTAGATAAAAAAACTAACAACTTCTATGCTCAATATAATTGGTTGGTAAATGATGCAGATGCCGGCTTCGTGAATGTATATCATAACCAATACGAATACTTTAACCAAGGCAATATGGAAGAAAAGGACACCGGCTTTGAAGCACAACAAACCTTAACTGTTGCTGATAATGATACCTTAGTATTCGGTGCTTCCTATCGTAAAGCTAAAGCAACCAATCCTGCTTCTTATAATGGTGAAAAAGATATTAACAATACTGCGGTATTTGTAAATAATACTTGGGAATTTATGCCGAGCTGGTCCTTGAATACCGGTGTACGTTATGATAAGCATAGCGAATTCGGCAGTGAAACTACTATGAGTGCCGGTCTGAATAAAAAATTCGACGAAAACAGCCATGCTTACTTTAACTGGGGGCAAGTATTCAAAGCTCCTACTATGGATGACTTATATTATTTCAGTGATGCATTCCATATGTATGGCGATCCTAATTTGAAACCAGAGACTGGTGATACCTGGACTATCGGTTATGGTACTACCATTAATGATAAAACTGATATCAATATCAGTTATTTCCAAAGCAATTTAGAAGATGCTATACATTGGGATAGTGCTCCTGACTTCTCTTCTAGTCAAGTAAAAAATATCGAGGAACAAAAGAAAAACGGTATGGAAATCAGCATTGACCATGAATTAAATGATAATTGGGATTTAACTGCTTCCTATACCTACGTACGTGTACGTAATAATAATAATAATAGCGGCTTTGTTCGTGATGCTGAGTATGTTCCTAATGTCTATCGTTTGGGCGTACGTTATCATGATCTGAAATGGAATGCCGACTTAACACTGCGTGCAGGTTCTGGTGCAGACCATGCAAGCTTTGTCGATAGCAGCTATCTGACAATGGATATGGCAGTAACCTATAAAGCTGACGCTAACTGGAGCATTTTCGCTAAGGGCTACAACCTGACTAACGAAGCTTATACTGAAAGTGCTGGCGTATATAACGGTAACGGTAGCTACAAATATCCTGCTGAAGCACGCCGTTTCATGATTGGTGCTGAATACAGCTTCTAATTTTCTTCTTGAATATAATTAAAAATATTTTTTGGGCGGAGGGCAATCTCCGCCTTTTTTATATGTAAAAGATTGATTTTCGTACAATTTGCAACTTTTTTTGCATGATGAGATTGACAATTTATGTTATTATAAAATCAAGAAAAGAAATATATTGTTTGCAAGTGGAGGCGGAAAGTTATGAAAAATTTTGTTCCCTATGCTAAGATGTCGAAGAAACAACAAAAAGCAGTCAATGCTGCTAAACGTGGTAGTTGGGGTCTGGTAAAGCCCATTATTAAAGTAAAAGAATCAGCAAAAGTATATAATCGCAAAAAACAAGAGAGCTTCAACAACTATGGCTGTAGTTTTTGGAGTTCTTTTATTTTTTGACCACAATAGGTACAGTTTTCTCTAATAGCCAATACTTTATCGATGATAAGAGTTGCCAACAATATATCAGTAGAAGTAGTTTTTGGTAAAAAAATAGAAAAGATAAAAGTTTAAGCTTATTTTTAGCAGGAGTTTTAACAACTGCGACGAATATATAATTTGGAAAAATTTTGACAGGTGCAATGATTGCGGTCATTGCTGAAAAGGGAATACCGGTGTGAATCCGGAGCAGTCCCGCTACTGTAAGTGGAGCCTAGGCAATTATGTCACTGACGCAAGTTGGGAAGACGCTGTGGGCGATGAAGCTAAGCCAGGAGACCTGCCTGTTACGAAGCTATAAGCCTACGGGGGATAGGTTGCTTTCGTGTACTTAAAACTAAATAATTATGGAAAAATTGGAACCTCCCGCCAGTAGTGGGAGGTTTTTTTATTAAGAAGGGAGGCTCTTTTTGTGGCTGGAAAACTGATTATGATTACCGGTGGCGCCCGTAGCGGCAAAAGCGAATTTGCTGAACGATACGTTTTGCATTATTCTCCCAAATGTGATTATATTGCTACCGCTGAAATCTTAGATGAAGAAATGGCTGAGCGCGTGCGTTTGCACAGAGAAAGAAGAAATGATGGTAGATGGGTAAATCACGAGGCTCCTTATCATGCAGAGGAAACCTTTGCTAATTTAGGAGAGGAAACGAAATGTGTTTTATTTGACTGCCTGACTTTGTATATGTCTAATATGCTCTATGGCAAAGAAGCACCGGAAGGTGATTTTGTTCATCGCTGCCAAGTTGTTCTAGCAAAAATAGATAAGGTTTTACAGGCTGCACGTGCCTGTGGGAAAATCGTTGTTTTTGTAACTAATGAAGTCGGTAGCGGTATCGTACCTGATAATGTTATGGCAAGGGAATACCGCGATTTAGCCGGATGGGTAAACCAGAGAGTGGCGGAAGAAGCTGATCATGTATATTATTGCGTATGTGGTCAGGCTGTTGACGTCAAAAAATTAGCATTTAAATTTGAGGATGAAGAATAAAGGAGTTAGACAGAACTTATGGAAAAAATAGTTATTCCTGCTTTAGATAAAGTAATGGAAGAAAAAGTACGTAATGGTTGGAAAAGCATTGATAAAGTAGGCGAAAATTTAGGTCAGTTAGAAGACATGGTTGCTCAATACGCTGCTATGACTGGTAAAGAATTACCGGAAAAACTGAAAAGTGCCATGGTTTTAATGTGCGGTGATCATGGTATTGCTAAATACGGTGTAAGTGCTTATCCACAAGAGGTTACCCGTCAAATGATTAATGGTTATATGCGTGGCAGTGCGGGTGCTACTGTTTTGGCACGCCATGCTGGTGCTGATGTTTTCGTTTGCGATGCAGGTACTGCTTTTAATCTGGATGATTTGGAGCGAGTTTATCACAGAAAAGTAGCTTGGGGTACTGAGGACTTCACTCAAGGTCCGGCCATGACTCGCGAGCAAGCAGAGGCTGCGATTCAGGTAGGTATTGAAATGGCTGATATCTGCATTGATAAAGGATACAATCTGTTATACACCGGTGAAATGGGTATCGGTAATACTACATCTACTAGTGCTATTGCTAGTGCTTATTTAGGTTTAGACCCGCTGCTGACCGTTGGTCGTGGTAGTGGTATTAATGATGAACGTATGAAAATTAAACGTCAGGTTGTAATTGACGGCTTGGCAAAAAATCAACCGAAGCAGGGCGATGCTATGGACGTTCTGTGCAAAGTTGGTGGCTATGATCATGCAGGTTTAGCAGGTGTAATCATTGGCGGTGCACGTCGTCGCGTACCGACTATGGTTGACGGTGTAAACGCTACTGCTGCTGCACTCTTAGCTTATGGCTTATATCCTGAATGCCGTGATTATATGTTGTGCTCTCATTTGAGCAGTGATATTTCGCACAAGAAAATGCTGGAAATGCTGCAATTAGAGCCGATTGTTGATGCAGGTATGCGTCTTGGTGAGGGTACCGGTGCTAGCTTGGCGATTGTTATCGTGCAAACTGCTATCGATGTTTATAATCATTTAGCTAAATAAGCAGGTGAGAAAATGCGTGATTTTATAACCTGCTTAGAGTTTTTAACTAGAATACGTTTTTCGAATCGTACTGATTGGCATGATGATGATTTCAGCCGCAGTGTACCTTATTTTCCGTTTGTAGGCTTGGTAATGGGACTGTTTATGGGTGCTGTTAATTATGGTCTGTGGTATCTGCATACACCGGATTTCATGCGTGCGGTAATGCTTATTTTGGCGGAGCTGTTGATTATCGGTGCTTTGATGTATGATGGCTTTATGGATACATCTGATGGTGTTTTCAGTGCTAGAAACAGAGAGCGTATGTTGGAAATCATGAAAGATAGTCATGTAGGCTCTAATGCTGTTATTGCCTTAGTTTGTTTAGTATTATTAAAAGTGGCTGCTTATAGCGTTATTCCACCGTTGAAGTTGTCCATGGCTTTAGTAGCTATGTATGTATGCACTCGTACCTTTATGGTAAGCTACATCATCAACTACAAATATGCGCGTAAAAATGGTATCGGTCATATGTTTAAAGCGTATGCTAAGCCGTATTATACATATATTGCTTTTGTGGTATGCTTGGCGTTGGTAGCAGCGTGTGGTCTGCCGTATCTGTATACTGCAATCGCGGCTTTCGTATTGTGCCAAGGTATTGCTCAGTTTCTCAGCCGTCAATTAGGTGGTCTGACAGGTGATACTTATGGCTTTTTGACAGAATGCGGTGTAGTTATTTATCTGATGTGTGCCGTATATATTATTAGATGATTGAAATTAGATTGGAGAATAAAATGCATATTGAAGAGATTGTACAGAAAATAGTTCCTGTTGATCAAAATTGTATTAAATTAGCTCAAGCACGTTTTGATGCTTTGATTAAACCTGTTGGTAGTTTAGCAAAACTGGAGCAGATGACTTCCCGTTATGCTGGTATTATCTGTGCTTATGATAAGCATGAAATAGATTATCCGAAAAGAGAGCTTTTAGTGTGGTGTGATATTAAAGATGCTGATAAAGCTGAAAAAATTATGCACGCTAAAATGCCGGTAAATATTTTATCTACAGAAACAGGTGGTCGTACTTCTGCTTTTGTAGTTACTGCTACAACTGAAGAAGAAGCTTTAGAAGAAGGTGCTACTTTAGTGCAGGAAATGATTGTAGAGCATGGTCTGGGCTTAGTAGGTTTCGGTTGTATGGCTGATAAGGATAATGAAATGGTACGTGCTGCTATGGCTGGAGGTATGCTGATGGCCGCTGCGATGAAAAAGGCTGTAATGTTGGATGGCGTAGCAACCTGTTTAGCTGCTCAAAAGGCAGTCGAGATGGCTCCTGCTGCTATCGGCTATTTCTTTGCGGGTCATGTATCTGCGGAAGCAGGTGCGGAAGAGGCTTTGGAAAAATTAGGTCTGACTGCGCCGCTGCGTCTGCATATTCCTGATGGTGCCGGCGAAGGTGCTGCTTTGTGCTTTACCTTGTTTAATGCAGGTATCAAAGCGTATAAAGAAATGGAAACATTTGAAGAAGCAGGCGTACATGTAGAAGTACAAGAATTTTCTTTGGCTGAACAGGTCAAGAAGGAGCAAAAATAAGGCATGGGTAAGATTTACTTAATTCGTCATGGTGAAACTAATAGTAATTTAGGACATAAATTTCAAGGACGTATCGATATGCCTTTAAATGGGAATGGACTGCAGCAAGCTAGCAAGATGGCTAAATATATGGCGGATAAAAAAATTGATGCTATATATAGCAGTTCTATGCTACGTGCACGCATGACTGCGGCAGAGTTAGCAATGGCAAAAAATCTTCCATATCGTAATTTGGATAGTTTACGTGAAATCAGCTTCGGCGATTGGGAAGGTTTGGAGTATAGTGAAATCAGCCGTCGTTGGCCTAAAGAAATGGATGCTTTTTTGAATCGTCCGGCAGAATGGGTGCCGCCTAATGGTGAATCATTTCCAGAGGCGGAAAAGCGTTGCGTAGCAGCTTTTGAGCAGATTTTTGATGAATGTGGTCATGGAAAGAATATTGCTATTGTTTCTCATGGTGGTATAGTCCGTCTGCAATTATGTATGGCTTTAGGCATTCCGTTGAACAATTTATGGAAATTAAGTGTGTATAATGTATCTGTTTCGACTTTAAGTGATTGGAATGGAACTTTATGTGCTGAAAGCATTAATGTAGCTGATTTTTTAAATACTGAATTTAAAGCAAGTTTATTTAAGCAAAAATAAGGTTTAATCTTTATAAATACTAATTTTATAATATATTTTTACTTGATTTTAATAAACTTTTGTTGACTTTTACTATAGGCTACTATATACTGATAGTGATGTATCTCAGTGGCCCGTTTAAGTTCCTACCTTCTTCTATCATAGATGACATGGGAAGCCGTGGTAACATTTTAATGCGTTCTTTGGGGTATGTTCTATCTATGATTAGGAGTGATCAAACAATGAAAGAAGACAAAACTTTAACCTGCTGCGAATGCGGCAATGAATTCGTATTTACTGCTTCCGAGCAAGAATTCTATGAAGAAAAAGGTTTCACCAACGAACCGCGCCGTTGCCCCGCTTGCCGTCAAGCTCGTAAACAACGCATGGGTGTTGCTACCGAACGTCCGCAACGCGAAATGTTCCCTGCAGTTTGCGCTGAATGCGGTAAAGAAACCATGGTTCCGTTCAAACCTTCCAACGATCGTCCGGTATACTGCCGCGATTGCTTCAACGCTCGCAAAGGCCACTAATTGCCAGCTTGCTGCTGAATAAAAAAGTACAGGTACAGTCTTTGACTGTACCTGTTTTTTTATGCCTGTAATGAACTTGTAAATAATATCAGTCCCAACGCTTTAACATATCTTCGATAATTTCTTTATTAGTTTTGCGGCGTTTTTTTTCGTAATTACGGAAATTGTTATCGCGATGATCAGTAGAATAATCAGCATAATCAAAATCATCGTAGCTTTCTTCATAGCTGCGGTTATAATCGCCGTGGCCATCGTCTAGACGATAGACAGGGAAGAATGTCTGCGGCATATCAGTTTGTTGATAAATAAACATAATGCAACCTCCTTATATAGGTACTTTTATTGTAGCATGCTTTACTTTTTCTGAAAAGGGGCAGAATATTTGATAAAAATGCGAATTATCTGCGAATTAGCAGGATTTTTCCATTTCATTGTAGAATTATAATTTGTCATTAGAATATTAAAAAAAATTAAAAAATCACTTGAATGTGTAGCGTAAATGTGATATAGTATACACTATATTAATCACAGATATCTAAAAAAAGTATAGTATTTTTTAAAGGAGTAAAGTATTATGGAGAAAGAAAAAGCATTTCTGCTCTGGTTTGACCAGTTAGAAAGAAAAGACGTAGCTATTGCAGGTGGTAAATCCTCTTCTTTAGGTGAAATGACCTCCAAGGTTGACGTTCCTGTACCGTATGGCTTCGCTACTACCGCATGTGCCTACAAATATTTCTTTGAGAAAACCGGTTTGGACAAAAAAGTTAAAGCATTAGTTGCTGAACTGACCAATGTTGATGATACCGCTTTACTGCGTGATGTTTGCAAACGTATCCGTGAAGCAATCATGGCTGAAAAAATGCCTGAAGATTTACAAGCACAAATCGCTGCTGCTTATGAAGAATTAGGTAAAAAAGTTGGCCAAGCAGATCCGTTCGTTGCTGTACGTAGCAGTGCAACTGCAGAAGATTTACCGGATGCAAGCTTTGCAGGTCAACAAGATACTTACCTGAACGTTAAAGGTGCAGAAACTGTTGTTGATAAAGTAAAAGAATGCTACGCATCCTGCTTTACCGACCGTGCTGTTTACTACCGCGAAAAACAAGGCTTCGATCATCTGGACGTTGCTTTGAGTGCTGCAGTACAAATGATGGTATTCTCCAGAGCTGCTGGTGTTATGTTCACTGTTAATGTAGCAACAGGTGATGACCAAAATATCCTTATCGAAGGTGCTTGGGGCTTAGGCGAATATGTTGTTCAAGGTACTGTAACTCCTGATAACTATACTGTAAATAAAGCTAGTGGCAAAATCGTTGAGAAGAACGTAAATGCTCAAGACATTAAACTGGTTCGCAAAGCTACTGGCGACTGCGAAGAAGTTGATGTTCCTGCCGCAGAACAAAACCAACAAAAACTGACCGATGCTCAAATTGAAGAGTTGGCTGGTTATGCTAAAAAAATTGAAGCACATTATGGCTGCTACATGGATATGGAATGGGGCGTTGACGAACGCGATGGCAAGATTTGGATTCTGCAAGCTCGTCCTGAAACCGTATGGAGCCGCCGTAACAAAGAAAATGGTACACCAAAAGAGGAGAAGAAAGTGACTACTGATCGCAAAGTAATTGTAAAAGGTTTACCTGCAAGCCCTGGTAATGTTGCAGGCCGTGTACATGTAATTTTGGATCCGTCCCATATCGATGAATTCAAAGAAGGCGAAATCCTTGTAACCGAAATGACTGCTCCTGACTGGGTTCCGGCTATGAAGAAAGCGAAAGCAATTGTAACTGATAGCGGTGGAATGACCTGCCATGCTTCTATCGTAAGCCGCGAACTGGGTATTCCTTGTATCGTAGGTACTAAGAGCCGTGGCGAAGCTGCTACTACTACTATTCCTGACGGTATTGATGTAACCATCGATGCAACCCATGGTGTTGTATATGAAGGCATCATCGAAGAACCTAAAGCTGAACAACCGGCTGCTCAACAAGTAGTTGCTGCTGCTGAATATTTCCCGCCGACCGGCACTAAAATTTACATGAATCTGGGCGACCCTGAACTGGCTGAAAAATATGCAACTCTGCCGTGTGATGGTATCGGCCTGATGCGTGAAGAGTTCATTTGGACTACTTACATCCATGAACATCCTCTGTATTTGATTAAAATCGGTCAACCGGAAAAAGTTGTCGACCAACTGGCTGAAGGCATTCGTCAAGTTTGCCAAGCTATGGCTCCGAGACCGGTAACCCTGCGTTTCTCCGATTTCAAATCTAGCGAATACCGCGATTTGAAAGGCGGCGACGAATTCGAACCGTATGAACCTTCCGCTCTGTTAGGTTGGCGTGGTGCTTCCCGTTACTATGATCCTAAATATATCGAAGCGTTCAAACTGGAATGCTTGGCTGTTCGCAAAGTTCGCGAAGAGTTCGGCCTGAAAAACCTGAACGTTATGATTCCGTTCTGCCGTAACGTTGAAGAATGCGAAAAAGTTGTTAAAATCATGGCTGATTGCGGTCTGTCCCGTGGTAAAGACTTCAAAGTTTGGCTGATGGCTGAAATTCCTTCTAACATTATTTTGGCTGACCAATTCAATGAATTTGTTGATGGTTACTCCATCGGTTCTAACGATTTGACTATGTTGGTTCTGGGCTGTGACCGTGATAACGATACTGTATCTCATATCTATGACGAACGTAATCTGGCTGTACGTCGTGCAATCCGTCACCTGATTGAAGTTGCACACAGAGATGGCAAAACCGTTTCTATCTGCGGTCAAGCTCCGAGCGTATATCCTGAATTCTGCGAATTCCTCATTAAGAGCGGTATCGACAGCATGTCCGTAAATCCGGATACTGTTAAATTCACTAAAAAATTGGCTGCTCATATCGAACAACGCATCATGTTAGATGCTCTGACCGGTAAAGGCCGTCAAGAAGCTGAAGATCTGAACTGGTAATTCTTGAAAACTGAATAAGTAGTAAAGAGTTTAAAACTCCTGTATTGCAGTAAAATGTAATGCAGGAGTTTTTTTATTGAAAAGGGGATATTATGCAGGAATTAGTTTTTGATGTTTTCTTTGTAACGGCTTTAGTACGTCATGTTTATACGGATTTACAGGAATTTCTTCTTTATGATTCTATTAATATTTCACTAGCAGTAATGGGATTGCTGCACGCCTGGTATGAGCATAATTTTTGGGCAGCAGGAGCAGGCTTTAGCTGTCTTTTATTTATTATGCTGCTATTGTATTTTGTTAGTCGCGGCGGTATGGGGGAGGGTGATATTAAGCTTGCCGGAGTATTAGGTATCTGGCTTGGCTGGCAGCAAGGAATGTTGTGCTTGCTATTAGCCTTTATTAGCGGTGGTATATTGGGTATATATTACTTAGCATGTAAACGAGCGGATAAGAAAACGGCTTTGCCATTTGGACCCTTTTTGGCAGGTGGTGGGATAATTGCTTATTTTTGGGGAGCACAAATCATTGCTTGGTATTTAGATAAATTTTTCTGATGAAAAGTAGGGAAGATAAAAATGATTGATATTTTAAGGGAAAGAGTTTATCAAAAATTACGTCGGAATAAAGAACTTTTAATAATTAAGCTGACGGAAGAAAGTTTAGAGTTTTCCTTATGGGGGGAGCAAGATAAAATTTGGCAGGAAAAAATAGTTCATACTAATATGTTGAACGCTGATATCTTATCAATATTCTTAGAAGAACAGGTAGAGAGTTGTAGAAAATTATTATTGCATTGGGAGGTAGCAGATAAAGTAGATTGTTTAGTACTCTTGCCTATAGTAGTAGGTTATCAAGAGGTTTTTACGTTGCCTATATTATCATTGTCTGAAGCCAAAAAAGCTGTACGTTGGGATGTACAGCAGCAGATTGAATGGGATGCTGATAGTTATAGTATGGCAGTGAAGCTTTTAGCGCAGGATGGTCAGAATATGCAGGTAGAAATTACTGCGTTACAGCACACTAGTTATAATTTAGTAAACTCCTGGTGCGATGATTTACAGTTAAATCTGCAAGGTGTTATGCTGGCTGTAGAGCAGAATGAAGCACAGCAGAGCTGGTATGGTGGTAAAGATGTAAATCAATTACAACCTAAGACTAAGTGGAAGCTTAATATGGAGCCGAGAAAGCTTAAACGAGGAGTACTTATTTTTCATGGTTGTTGTTTACTTATCGGTTTGGCTATTTATGTAAGTGTCTATGCAGGTGTATATTTTGCCAAGGAACGTGTAGAGGCTGCAGATGCTAGATTAGCACAGGTTATTTATCTGGAAAAGCCTTATCTGCAGATAAAAGCGCAAGAACTGACATTGAAAGCATTAAATGAAAAGCTATTACTTTTGGCGGAGATGCAGAAAAGCTCTGGTAAAGTTATCAGCACTATTAGTAAATGTATAGTTTCAGGATGCTGGCTGGTTTCTTTACGGCAAGCGGAGCAGGATAATACACATTGGTATATAGATGGCAGGGCTCTAGATATGCAGTTTGTACAGCAGTTTATGCATCGTTTGGATACTACAAAGAAATTTGCTAAGGTAGAGCTAATGCATAGTCAGCAGGAAAAACAGGAAGTAAGCTTTAGATTAGATATAAAAGTAAAGGAAGACGATTATGGAAAGGAAAAATGAATTATTATTAAGCAGTTGTTTATTAGGGATTTTATTGCTAGCGATAGTTAATAGCCATGCAGAGCCGCTGAGGGAGGAAAAATATGCTTTAGATAATATATGTTTAGAAAAAGAAGTACGAGCTGCTAAGCTAGAAGAATTTACAGCTCTGCACCGAGATTATCAAAGCTATGATCAAGAATTACAACGTGAAATAGACAAAAAGTCACGTATATTGCCGCAGAAACCACAGTTTACCCAGATTATGCAGGATTTACAGCAACTGGCTGGAAAATATCATATCGTTTTGCAAGAAGTAAAGCTACCGGAGCATGTAGCTCAAGAAAAAATAAAGCTTAAGCAAGGCTTACGGGTTTATCCGCTTGATTTAGTAATATATGGTAATTATTTTAATGTTGTACGTTATTTAGGACAGTTAGAACGTCGTCAATGGGGTATATGTAGTTTGGAGATGCAGGGAACGGAGCAGGGGTTTGTGCAGACAGATATTCGTTTAGAAATTTATGGGCGAGGTTAAGATATCAAGTAAAATTCATACATCTCTGCAAGATTTTGTTGTATAATAAAATAAATATAGGAGAGGAGCTGTGGTTATGGGAAAAGAAGGAAATAAGATGCAGTCACAGGAAAAGTTTGACAGCTCTAAGATTGATGCTGCAGAGTTAAAAAAGTATGAAGCGCATTATAGTGAAGAAGGATTATTATATAAGATTAGTAAGTACGGTAAAACAATTGGCTTAGAGCTGCTGTACAAGGCTGTACAGCTATGGTATGTGTTACAGAAGGATGATGTGCCTGCTGCGACAAAAGCTGCGATAATGGGCGCTCTAGGCTATCTGGTGGCACCTTTAGATTTTTTACCTGATATGATGCCTGTTTTAGGCTATTCTGATGACATTGTAGCTGTAACTTTTGCTTTGATTAAGGTTCAAGGCTATATTGATGAGGATGTTAATACTAAAGCACGAAATCTATTAAGTAAGATTTTTGGTGCAGAAGCTGTTGCTAAGCTGGAATAAAAAGCATAAGAAAGCTCCCTGCATATATCAACGTGATATGTACAGGGAGCTTTTATACGTAAGTTAATCTTTGAAGGCAGTGCTGATGTAATCACAGCAATCTTCAATCTGCTGCAGTTTGACTTCAGACAATTTGCCTTGGTCAGCTGCTTGTGCGATTTGCGGATCAATGGGCAGACGTGCTAAAACTTTCAGACCATAAGCATCTGCAGTTTCCTGTAGATGGCTGCTGCCGAATATTTCATAATCTTTACCATTATCAGGGCAATGGAAATAGGAATAGTTTTCCACTAAGCCCAGGATAGGAATATTCATCATCTGTGCCATTTTTACTGCTTTAGTAACAATCATAGAAACCAATTCTTGCGGAGAGGTTACTACGATGATACCATCAACCGGCAGGGACTGGAAAACAGTCAGAGGTACGTCACCGGTTCCAGGAGGCATATCAACAAACATATAGTCGATGTCAGCCCAGATAACGTCACTCCAGAATTGTTTTACCATACCTGCAATCAAAGGACCACGCCAAACAACTGGATCAGATTCATTAGGCAGAAACATGTTAGCAGAAATAACCTCAGTACCATTAGGTGCAGTGAGCGGTAGAATTCCAATCTCACTGCCTTTAGCTTTACCATGTACACCTAAGTTCTGGCACATGGAGGGGCCGGTAATATCTGCATCCAGTACAGCACAACGGAGGTTACGGCGTTGCATGGTAGAAGCCATGAGGCCGGTTACTAAAGATTTACCTACACCGCCTTTACCACTGACTATGGCAATGACTTTTTTTACGCTGCTCATATCATTTAATTTTGCGGAAAAATCTGTAGGTTGTTGTTGCTCACCGCTTGCAGAAGGACAGCCTTCACAGCTGCTGCGGCCGCAGGAAGAAGCATTACTGCATTGTTGTTCGTTTGCCATTAATTATTCACCTTGCTTTGTAAAAATAAAACTGTAGATATAACCGATTAACATACCGCCAAAGCAGGGGAGTACCCAACCGAAGCCGATGCTGAACAGCGGCAGGTAAGCAGAAAGTACTTGGTCTACTGCTTGGATTTGGAAACCACCTGCACGCAAACCATCGAAAATAGCGAAGATGGTTGTTAAAGTGAGGCAGGAACGGAATACTGCTTTATTATCATGGAAAATCGGTCTGCCGACATTCAGCAGTACGATTGCGATAACAATAGGATAGAGCAGGCAGATAACCGGCAGAGAGAATTTGATGATATTGTTCAGACCAAAGTTAGAGATTACTAAGCTGAACAGAGTAATATAGGTTACCAGACGTTGGTACTGGATTTTACCGTTGGAAATTTCGTTAAAGTATTCGGAAATAGAGCTGGTTAAACCGATGGAAGTAGTGATGCAGGCAAAGAAAATAATCAAAGCCAGTACAATTTGACCTGCATAACCCATATAATGTACAGAAATCATGTTCAACAGCAGACCGCCGTTAGCAACATTACCAAAAGCAGAGAGGCTTACTGCACCTGCATAGGATAATGCACTATAGATGATTGCCAGGCAGACAGCAGCGATGACACCTGCGTAAATGCAGACACGGGTCAGCTGGGAATGTTCTCTGATACCTTGGGATTCGATTGCTTTAACGGTGATAGCACCGAAGAGCAGAGCACTGAGTAAGTCCATGGTATTGTAGCCTTCTTGGAAGCCTTTGAAAAACGGAGCTGCTTCATAACCGTTTTGTGCAGGTTGCAATGTACCAAGAGGATTAGTGACTACACAGAAAATCAAAATGCAGAGACAGATTAACAATGACGGAGATAAAATTTTACCGATGTTGCTTACTATTTTAGAAGGATGCATAGAAAGATAATAAGTAATTGCGAAGAAAAGAATAGAATAAACAGCAAGACCGATTGTTGCAGAACCTTCTGGCATCAAAGCTAAGATACCGGTTTCAAAGGAAACAGCTGCGGTACGAGGAATTGCGAACAAAGGACCAATTGTTAATGCACAGAGGATTGTTATTGCACGTGCATACATAGGATGCATAGACATTGCCATATCATCTGGATTGTCACTATGTTTCATAGCCATAGCTAAAATGCCTAACAGTGGCAGGCCTACACCACTAATACAGAAACCGATGGCTGCAACAGATAATTCTTGACCAGCCATTTGACCTAAGATTGGCGGGAAAATTAAGTTGCCTGCACCGAAAAAAAATGAAAATAACATCAAGCCGATTGGCAGGATTTGCATAAAGCTTAATTTCTTATCCATAGACTATACCCCTCTTTACAAAAATATAAAATTTAAAACAGTTTTTTGCTGTTTTAGTAAACAAATTATAAAAATAAATTTTGAATAATAACAACGGACATGTAATGTACAATGTCCGTTGTTATTGATTAGAATAGTTTTATTTTACAATCAGGCGGAAATATTTTTTCTTGCCCTTACGGATTAATAAACTATTTTCTGCATCAAATAGGTCTGCACTAAGAGTTGCTTCAGGATCGCTCAGAACTTCGTCTTTAACAGTCAGGCCACCTTGAGCAATCATCTGACGTGCTTCACGTTTACTGCTGAATACTTTGGCAGCCGTGAGAACATCAATTACTTTAGCAGTTTTATCTTCAGCAGAAATTTCAATAGTAGGAACATTATCTAAGTTTACACCGCCGCCGAAGAGTGCTTCAGCTGCTTCTTGTGCTTTTTTAGCTTCTTCCTCACCATGTACGAGTTTGGTTACTTCGTAAGCCAGAACTTTTTTAGCTTCATTAATAGCAGCATCTTTCAGGCTAGCCAAACGGCGAACTTCGTCCATCGGCAGATAGGTCAGCAAGCACAGGCAGTTTTCTACGTCGTTATCGTCGATATTACGCCAGTATTGGTAGAAATCGTACGGAGAAGTTTTTTCCGGATCAAGCCACAGAGCACCTTTTTCAGTTTTGCCCATTTTGCGGCCGTCACTAGTGGTTAACAATTTGCAGGTCATGCAGAAAGCAGGTTTTTGTTCTTTACGGCGAATCAATTCAACGCCTGCCAGCATATTAGACCATTGGTCGTCGCCACCTAATTCCATAACACAGTTATAATCGTTATGCAGTTTCCAAAAATCGTAGGATTGCATAATCATATAGTTGAATTCAAAGAAAGTTAAACCTTTCTCCCAACGTTTTTTGAAGCATTCAGCAGTCAACATACGGTTAACGGAGAAGTGTACACCTACGGTTCTTAAAATATCAACATAATTCAGATTCAGTAGCCAGTCAGCATTGTTTACAACAATAGCTTTACCTTCGCTGAAATCAATGAAACGGCTCATTTGTTTTTTGAAGCATTCAATATTGTGTTGAATGAATTCCGGAGTGAGCATTTTGCGCATTTCATCTTTACCGCTAGGGTCGCCGACCATACCGGTACCGCCGCCTAGAAGAACGATGGGACGATGGCCTGCACGTTGCATGTGGCTCATCATCATTAAAGCGATGAAGTGACCTACATGCAGGCTGTCAGCAGTGGGATCAAAGCCGATATAGAATGTAATCTTTTCCTTTTCTAATAATTCTTTAATCTCAGTTTCGTGGGACATTTGTTTTACAAAGCCACGTTCTTTTAATACGTCAAAGACAGACATCAAATAACCTCCTTAAATATTTGAATTCGCTTAGGCAAGCGATACTTGGGTGATGTTTACAACATATTATAACCTAAATAACGTGTTTTTGCAAACAAAAAAAATCATAAAAAGAAGAACATTTTAAACACTTTTATCTGATTTTGCAACATTTTACTAAAAATAACATTAAATAGTGTTAACTTGTGTCGACGGTTTAGTTTAAATGTGATGTACAGTGTGGACAGCGAGTGGCATCCTTAGCAATTTCTGTTTTGCAGAAAGGACATAAACGCGGCTCGGGTTTCGGTGCAGGTTTAGGAGTAAGCTTGTTAATCTGGCGTACCATGATGAAAATAATCATAGCTAAAATAAGAAAATCTAAAACGGAGTTGATAAAGCTACCGTAGGCTATGACAGGGGCACCTGCTTTTTTAGCTTCGGCAAGGGTTAAATAATGAGTACCATTTAAGCTTATAAATAGGTTGGAAAAATCCATTTTGCCCAAAATCATGCCTAACGGCGGCATAATAACATCACTTACAAGAGAGCTGACGATTTTGCCGAAAGCACCGCCAATGATAACACCTACGGCCATGTCCATAACATTGCCACGCATAATAAACTTTTTAAGTTCTTCATTAAATGACATAATAAAACCTCTTTCTTTTAAATAAAAATCCTAAATTGCAATAAGAAATTGCACACTTTTTAAAAATCAAGCTGCATAAATCTTGTCAAGCTCATTCTCGAATAGATCGTCAGGTGATTTGTATCCGAGTATTTTCCTAGGTAACAAATTACACCAATCAGCTGTCAACAGAATATCATCAGAAGTATATTTGCCTATTCTCTTTCCTTTAGGAATAAATCTTCTTAAAAGACCATTGTGACGTTCGTTAGAACCTCTTTCCCATGAACTGTAAGGGTGGGCAAAGTATACTTTTGTCTTTGTGTTATCTTCAAGCTTTGCGAGTTCAGCAAATTCACTACCGTTATCACTTGTTATAGTTTTGAATATCTGGCTAAACTTATCGCCATAGTAATTTTTCAAGTATTCCATAGCTTTACTAACGGAAGATGTTGTTTTTCCTTCGATTTTAATGGCTATGTACTTGCGTGTAAGACGTTCTACAAGAGTTAATATAACGTTATCACTCTTGCTTTTACTGC
>UQWU01000012.1 GCA_900544885.1 uncultured Phascolarctobacterium sp.
AGTGATATATATATTGGTGTATTCCATTATATATTATCTGTACAAAAAATACCCCCTCTGTGTCTAAAATAAGTTTACCACTTCATGCCTGGCTTCCCTTGTAAGGGGAGCCAGGCACCTTTAGGTGACTGCGAGGTTTGGTTGCGTGAATTTTCGCTAGTAGCGAGGTGTGGCACTGCACAAAAAATCCCCTCTCTACCTGATATATGGTAAAGAGGGGAGGAAGTGTTTTTCTAGTTTGCTTTACTTATCAACCTTAGCATCAGCTAAAGTAGTAGTACCAAATTGAGTATAATTCATTTCGGCGTTGCGTAAATCGGTATGATTTAAAACAGCATTGGCCAGTTTAGCTTTATTCAGCTTAGCGTGCTGCAAAAGAGCATAGGAAAGTTTGGCACTACGTAAATCTGCTTCGGTTAAGTCCGCCTTTTCTAAATGGGCATTATAAAGATTAGCACCAAAGAAAACAGCATTTTTTAAACTAGCTTGACGCAACCACGCATAAGGCAGGTTGGCATAGCTGAAATCAGCAAAGTCGGCATCAAGGGCATCCAATGTTGCTTCTTGTGCTTGGGCGTTGTGCAGTTTCGCGTTTAACAGATGTGCACCTTGCAGTTGGGCACGGAAGAGTTGTGCGCCGTTTAATTGGGCATTGGTGAAGTCGGCGTCGTTGGCCAAAGCATAGCTGAAATCAGCGTTGTCTAAAATGGCGTTGCGGAAGGTAGCGCGCATGATAATCGCATTATGGAAGTTGGCTTGAGCCAGTTGAGCATTATTGAGGTTGGTGCCGTCTAGGCGGGCTTCTGTAAAGTCGGTGCCGGTAAAGTCTTTGCCGGAGAGGTCCATGCCGGAGAGGTCCGCACCGGAGAGGTCGCCACCAGGGCAGCTAAGACCGCTTTGGGCAGTGGCTAAATCCGCATTGTTATAGGCTAGGGCTGCGCCTGGCAGGGCCAAAAGTACAGCAGTCAGCATTTGACAGATGAATTTTTTCATAAAGGTTTCTCCTTCTTTTAGAAAAGGCTTTTAGGCCTCATTAAACATAGCTTCCAGCTGTGCAGGGTCATCAGGCAGAGCGTCAATGATTTTCCAAGGTCGGCATTCCGCAAAGTCTGCACGTTGATAGCTGGAGCCGTCCAGTACGATTAGGCAGCGGGCACCGATGGATTTAGCACAGGCTACGTCGTTAGGTGTGTCACCGATAAAAATCAGTGCATCGGGAGTGAGTTGTTCGTGGTTTTCTAAATAAAGACGGGAGAAGGCGATACGGGCTAATTCTTGCCTGTTTTCGCTTACTTCACCGAAAACGCTGCGATTGAAGTCAAAATATTTTTCTAAAGCATAATATTTTAATTTCAGTTGGGCACCGGTTCGCGTATTTCCTGTTAAAAGGCAGTTTGTATATTGATCTTGCTGATTTTGAAAATATTGCAAGGTTTTTTCAACATTTTTCATTACACGTCCTTCGTGCAGGGGAAGTTCTTTGGGCAGCTGCATATGATAGCGGATCAAAAGGCCTGCTGCTTCACCGGCATTGCAACGACCGCGTAGACGGGTGACAACACTTTTAATAATATCAGAATCAGTACGTCCTGCCAAGGATTCGGTAAAGGCGAACGCATCTAAAAAATAATAATCTTTAATTACATTAATCATGGCGTCCTGACCTGCACCGCCGGACAGAAGCAAAGTGCCGTCGACGTCCCACATTAAATAATGCATAGTATCCTCCTCGTGATATATTTACTAGATAATAAGCTAAGGTTAAAGAAAAAGCTGCCTTGTCGGGCAGCTTATAATTATTTTAGATAGAACGGGGTTTGAGCATCATTTTTTTCAATTTTTCGCTAACATTTTGAGTGACGTTCTGTGTGCGGCGAATAAATTTGATGTTAGAACGACGGCTCGGTTTCATATCGGATTGGCTACCGAAATCACCACGGTCTAACAAGGTGATTTTAGATTTGTCAGCATCGAAAGCTACACGCAGATAGCTGGCCATGGAGGCAGGGTCGGCTTCTTTATGACAGCTGAAAACATCGGCAGTCATAAAACCGATTTCCGGATAAACGTGCAAGGTTACATGACCTTGTTTGCAGATAGCGGAAAGAGAGTATTCTTTTTGTCCGTCTTCTTGGCAGCAAACTACTTGACAGCTATTCATTTTAAATTCTTCACAGCCGCGGACAAGGATTTCTTCTGCATTTTTTACATCAGAAATTTCATCAATGTCGCAGTTGTACATATCTATAGCAATTAACTTACCTGTATAATTTCTTTTTTTCACTTTCGGCACCTCAAAAAATAAATATTGAATATATTTAATTATAGCTAACTCGTTGCGTTTTGTAAAGACAAAGTAAAACAAAAATCAGCCTCTATTGGACAGTATGGACAAAATTTGTCCAGGTAGGGGAAATGGCATAATTATGGGCAAAACAAGACTTCTTCCTATTGTATATGGACTTATTACTATGGCGATGGATAATAGTTATGCCGATTTTGTATAGAGCGTAAAATTTTTTAAATATAAATTATTTTTTTAGTTTTATACATATTTAATAATGGGAGTGGCAGGGAAGGAATAAGCCTGTTATTATGAATAGGATGCTTATTTTTCTCTCTTTGTTATTCCTCTCGGAAGGGACAGAGGGTAATGCTGTTGCTGATTAAGAAAGGAGTGTCGGGGGGTGTTTAACCGCTGGAACAGCAAAAGTTTTTAATGTAGTAAACTTCTTCTCGGGTTCTAGAGAAAAGTATTGCTAATTTTATGTGAACAAGCAGGAAAACGTTTCCCCTAGGCAGAATATTAAAGGTTATATATTATAATTTTTTTAGAAGTCTAGTCAAAGGAGTTGATTTTTATGCCGTTTTTAATTCTGTTTATTCTGTTGAGCATCGTTGTAGCGTTATTTGCTATCCAAAATGCTGTAGCAGTATCTTTAAATTTTGCTGTCTGGACTTTTACGTCCTCCTTGGTGCTGGTTATTTTAGGCTCTTTCCTCATGGGTCTTTTAGTAGCAGCCTGCTTTATGTTGGCGATGAAGGCACGTCACTATTTGCAGGATAGGAAGATGAAGGAAGAGATGGCTAATCTGCAAAGCGAAAATAAACGTCTGCAAGAGCGTATTGCGATGTTACAGCATACCCAGATGCTGCATAATGAAGCTGACAGAAAAGGCCCCGGTGCAGCTAATGCTCAAGCACAAGATGCAAAACAAGCTTCCGGACCGAGTGCCGCGAAATGATCAGTGAAGAGAAAATCTGGGATGTTCGCGATTATAACAAGGAAAAGGCCGGTTGTCTGGCTGCCGAATTAAATATTTCTCCCTTAGTAACAGGGATTTTGCTGGAAAGGGGCTTCGAGGATGTGGAGTCCATGCGTAACTTTTTGTACGGCAGTGACAAGCCCTTTCATGACCCTTTTCTGCTCAAGGATATGGGTAAGGCCGTAGCACGTATTGAAGAGGCTTTAGCAAAGCAGGAAATGATTACCGTTTACGGCGATTACGATGTGGACGGTATTAGTGCATCTTCGCTTTTGTATCTTTATCTGCGTGGACGTGGAGCTCAAGCACAGACCTATATTCCTAAACGTAAAAGTGAAGGCTACGGCTTAAATGACGAAGCTTTAAAGCATATCGCCGAGGGCGGAACTACCTTGGTGATTACTGTGGACTGCGGTATCAGCGGTGTCCATGAGGTGAAAAACGCACCGCAGTCTTTAGATATTATTATTACTGACCACCATACTGTGCCGGAGCATTTGCCTCCTACTTATGCGATTATCAATCCGAAGCAGGCCGATTGTACTTATCCCTTTAAGAATTTAAGCGGCGTCGGTGTTGCTTTTAAATTATGCCAGGCTTTGGAGCAAAAAGAGCCGGGTTTATTACCTGATTGGACAGAGCTGACGGAGCTGGCGGCTTTAGGTACGGTGGCGGATATTGTGCCTTTAGTAGGCGAAAATAGAGAGATTGTCCGCCGTGGCTTGCAAGCGATGGAAACGACTAAGCTTATCGGGCTCAAGGCTTTGATTAAGGCCAGCGGTTGTCCGGAAATTGGTTTGACTTCGGATAATATAGGTTTTGGTTTAGCACCGCGGTTAAATGCGGTGGGACGCTTGGAGCACGCTCAATCGGCGGTGGAGCTTTTAGTGACCGACGATGAGGAGAAGGCGGAAAATATTGCTGCTGATTTAAATAGAGAAAATGCTTTGCGTCAGGAAATCGGCCGTCAGATTATGGAGGAAGCCGAGTTGCAATTGGCACAACAGGAGCATATTGATACGGCTATTGTGCTGGCAAGTGAAGGCTGGCATCAAGGTGTTATCGGTATCGTCGCTTCCCGTTTGGTGGAAAAATATCATCTGCCGACTATTTTATTTAGTTTAAATGAGGGTATGGCTAAAGGTAGTTGCCGCAGTATTCCTGCTTTGAATTTATATGAGGCTATTGCTGCCGAAGCTGATATTTTGAGCCAGTTCGGCGGACATCATCAGGCGGCGGGTTTAACTTTGCCTGCGGATAAATTGGCCGAGTTTACGACACGTTTTAAAAATTATGTCCGTGAACATTTAAAACCGGAAGATTACTATTTGCATCAGATTGTAGATTGTTCTATTTCCGGAACCGGCGAGATTACCGTACGCGATTTAGAGGAGTTATCTTTATTAGAACCCTGCGGCTGCGAAAATCCTGCCCCTGTTTTTGCTTTTCATCATGCAGTATTGCGTGGTGCCAGAGCCATGGGCAAGGAGCGTAATCACTTGCAATTTAATCTGGAGAAGGGTGATTATTCCTATCGCTGCGTGATGTGGAACAGTGCCGATTTATTACCGTTCTTGTTTGAAAGTATGCTTGCCGATGTGGCCTTTCAGCCGAAGATTAATGTCTGGAATAACAAAACAAGCGTCCAGCTTCATGCAGTAGGGATTAAGCAGGAGCTTGCTTTAGGCGATTTACGCCAGAATCTTGATGATAAATGGTTTACTTTGCAGTCTTTGGCTCGAGTAAAGGAAAAAGTTTTAGTGTGCCTTGAAGATGATAGCGAGGTTGCTGTTATCAAAGTCCGTGGGCAAGAGCAAGGTTTAGCAAAGTATTTAGAATTTATAAGCTATGCCGATTTATTAGCACGCAAAGACGTTTTGCCGCCTAATTTAACAGTGGTGCTTTGGCAGCTGCCGCAAGTTTCGCTGAAAAGCGTGCTTAATAAACTTCAGGAGCTTAAAGCTCGCGTAGTCTTCATGCTTTTCAATCATCAGGATGAAAACGAGCTTTTACGTCAATTGTTTATGCATTGTCCTGATAGAGAGGCTATGGCCGTGGCTTATAAAACCGTGATGCAGCTTTTGCAGGAGCAGACGGAAGTGCCGTGGGCTGTGCTTTGCCGGGAGCATGGCGATAAAGTAAGCCCGGAGGCTGTAAAAATTATGCAGGAGCTTGCCTTTATTACTGTCAATGATGGTATAATAAAAAAAGGTATTATAAAACGCTGTGCGTTGCAGGATGCACCCCTTTTTGTTAAACTGCAAGAGAAGCGTGCAAGCTTAGAGCAAAGCTATAAAGAAAATTTACGTATGAGTCAATTTGAGCTTTTACGCTGTTGACTTGTCATAGATAGGAGTGGGGAAAATGCCCTCATCAAATACGAATATTAATGATGCAGAGGAATTATTTGCTAAAATAGAAGCGTATCTCACCCAGGAGCAGACTGCCTTTGTCCGTCAAGCTTATGAGCTGGCGGCGGAGGCTCATTCTGCACAGGTGCGTAAGTCCGGTGAGCCGTACATTATTCATCCCATCGGCGTGGTCGGTATTTTGGTCGGTTTGCAGATGGATGATAAAACCTTGGCGGCTGCCTTCCTACATGATGTGGTGGAGGACACGGATTATACTTTAGAGGATATTAAAGAACGCTTTGGTGTTGTCGTAGCCAATTTGGTTGACGGTGTGACAAAGTTAGGCAAAATTGAATATATTTCCAAGGAAGATAGACAGATTGAAAACTACCGTAAGATGTTTCTGGCTATGGCCAGGGATATTCGTGTGGTGCTGATTAAGTTGGCTGACCGTTTGCATAATATGCGGACGATGAAATATATGCCCGTTTATAAGCAACAGTCTATTTCCCGGGAAACTTTAGAGATTTATGCTCCTTTAGCTCATAGATTAGGTATTTATACTATTAAATGGGAGTTAGAGGATTTGGCTTTCCGTTATATGGAGCCGGAGATTTATTATAATCTGGTAGAGCAGGTTAAAATCAAACGCCGTGAACGGGAAGATATGATTAACGAAGCCATGGATACTTTGAAAGATGCTGTGGAAAAAGCAGGTATCCGTTGTGAGATTCAGGGACGACCGAAGAATTTTTACAGCATTCATAAGAAGATGCTGCGTGACCATAAGGAATTAAGCGAGATTTATGATTTACTGGCTATCCGCGTGCTTGTTGATACAGTGAAGGATTGTTATGGTACTTTAGGTATTGTGCATAGTATGTGGCGTCCTATCCCTGGTCGCTTTAAGGATTATGTAGCTGTGCCGAAGTCCAATATGTACCAGTCATTGCATACTACTGTTTTAAGTTCTGCCGGTCAACCGTTAGAGATTCAGATTCGTACTTTTGAAATGCACCGTATTAGTGAATACGGTATTGCTGCCCATTGGCGTTATAAAGAAAGCGGCGGCAGCAAGGCTCCTTGCGGTGATAAAGGTTTTGATGCTAAGCTTTCCTGGCTGCGTCAATTGCTGGAATGGCATAAGGATATGAATGATTCCCGCGATTTCGTCAATACGGTCAAGATGGATATTTTTGCCGATGAGGTCTTTGTCTTTACTCCTCGCGGTGATGTTATTGACCTGCCTGTCAGCAGTGTACCTATTGATTTTGCGTACCGCATTCATACGGATGTCGGTAATCGTTGCGTAGGTGCTAAGGTTAACGGACGTATCGTGCCTTTGGATTACCGCTTGAAGAACGGCGATATTGTGGAGGTTATTACTTCTAAACAGTCTAACGGTCCGAGCCGTGATTGGATTAATATTGTCGGTTCCAATGATACCCGTAATAAAATCAAGAACTGGTTTAAGAAGGAGCGTCGTGAGGAAAATATCGTCAAGGGACGCGAGATGCTGGAGCGTGAGGTGAAACGCTTGGGCTACGAGCCACGGTTGATGATGACACCGGAGAAACTGCGTCTTGTGGGCGGTAAATTGCGTATCGACAGCGACGAGAACTTATTGGCTACCTTGGGCTATGGTGGTGTTACTTTAAATACCGTCATTTCTAAATTGGTGGATGTGTATAAAAAAGAGCAGAAGCTGGATACGAATAAGGATTTGGCACAGGTGCTGGCCGAGCTGAAGCCACGTAAATCCATGGCTAAGGCTAGTCACGGTATCCTCGTTAAAGGTGAAGAGGGTATCATGGTTAAGCTGGCCCGTTGTTGCAGTCCGATTCCCGGGGATAAGGTTATCGGTTATATTACCCGTGGTAACGGTGTTTCTGTGCATCGTGCTGATTGTCCTAATGTTTTAACGAATAATCCTGAGGAGCAAAGTCGTTTGATTGAGGTTTCTTGGGATGTGGGTATTAATGATGTTTATAAAGTAAATATTATTGTTACAGGTCAGGATCGTCCGGGACTGATGATTGATGTGATGAATGCTACTAGCGAAACGAAGATAAATATCTTTTCCTTGAGCTGTCATACGGATAAAAATAAAATTGCGCATATGCACATGGGCTTAGATATTACCAGTATCGACCAATTAGAGTTCTTTATGAATCGTATCCGCCGTATGAAGGGCGTGTATAGTGTAGAGCGTGTGGTGAGTACAGCTAGTAGTGGAGGAAAGTATAGATGAGAGCAATTGTACAGCGTGTAGATAGAGCCAGTGTTACTGTTGATGGGAATGTGACAGGTAAGGCAGGCAAGGGACTTTTGGTGCTTTTAGGCGTTGCCGATGGCGATAGCGACAAGGATTTGCATTATATTGTGGATAAGGTTTGCGGTCTGCGTATTTTTGAGGACGAAAACGAGAAGATGAATTTATCTGTGAAGGATATCGGCGGTGAAATCTTAGCTGTATCCCAGTTTACTTTGTACGGTGACTGCCGTAAAGGTAAGCGTCCGTCCTTTGATAAAGCGGCTAAACCTGATATCGCTAACGAATATTATGAGCAGTTTGTCGCTCAATGCCGTCAGCAGGGGTTACATGTGGAAACAGGTGTCTTCCGTGCGCATATGCTGGTGGAGCTGGTTAATAATGGACCGGTAACTATTTTGTTAGACAGTACGAAATTATTTTAAGCTTTTTGAGGAGGATTTCATGAAGATTTATCAGGCAGCAGTAGGTATGTTGGCTACTAATTGCTATTTTGTTGTTAACGAAGAGCTGCACGAAGGCGTTATTGTGGACCCTGGTGCAGATTGCGATACTATTTTATCCATGGCGGAGCAAGCAGGAGCAAAGATTACTGCGATTATTTTAACTCATGGTCATAGCGACCATATCGGTGCTTTGAGCGAGCTACGTAAAGCAGTTAATGCACCTGTTTATGTAGGTGAAGGTGATGCACCGTGCCTGGAAAAGGCTGATACTAATTTATCTTTCTTTGTTGGCCATGACGTAAAATGTCAGCCGGCAGAGCATTTAGTCCATGATGGTGAGGTGCTGGAGCTGTCAGGTATGCAGTTTAAGGTTCTGGCTACTCCCGGTCATACTAAGGGCGGTATTTGCTATTACAATGAGGAAAATAAGGTGGCTTTTGTAGGCGATACTATTTTCTGTGAATCTATCGGCCGTACCGATTTACCCGGCGGCAGCTATAAAGAAATTCTGCAATCTATTAAGGGTAAAATTCTGGTTTTAGATGACGATGTACATTTACTGCCCGGACATGGTCCTGGCACTAGTGTTGGTTGGGAGCGTCGCAGAAATCCGTTTCTGCAATAATAAATTATGTTAAAATATTGGCCTATAATAAAAAACAGCACATTTTTTAAACTGGCAGTAGCAGCCGGCATTTCCTATATCCTTTATTTACTGGCAGGATTTATGTTTCCCATATTGCTGGCGATAGGTTTAGCTTTTGCTCTTTATCCTGCGGTTGATGCAATTATGCAGGTGCGCATGGCTCACGGTATGATTAAATTATCCCGTGCCGTAGCTATTGTTCTGGCCTTGGTGGGCTTTGTGATTTTCCTGCTTATTGCCATAGGCTTTATCATGTTGCCTCTTTTCGGGCAGATGAATGAGTTTTTGCAGAAATTACCGCATTTTGCCGCCAAGTCCAATATTCAGGGACTGGATGTTATGTTGCAGGACCCGACGCAGATTCCTATGCTGCCTTCAGATTTTAATATGCTGATGAATGGTCTTGTAAACTGGGCAATGGGTTTTGTCAGCTCTATGCTGCGCAATTTGCTGAAATCCAGTATGAGCATTATGCAGAATTTGTTCGGCTTGATCATCGTACCTTTCCTCGCTTTCTATTTTTTGAAAGACTGGAAGGATTTACGTAGCATGACCATTAATCTGTTCAATTATGATGCACAAGAACGTGCTGCTCATGTTTTAGATGAAATCGGCCGTACTTTAAGTGCCTATGTTAATGGTTTATTTAAGCTGAGTTTGATTTCCGGTTTTGTGATCACCATCGGGACTGCTTATTTAGGTATTGATTTTCCGCTAGTTTTAGGCTTTTGGGCGATTTTAGCCGAAACAGTGCCTGTAGTGGGTCCGCTGATGGGTGCAGTGCCGGCCATTTTCATTGCCTACGGTCAGGAGCCGTCCATGGCTTTTCATGTAGCTGTTTTCTATGCTGTTTATTATCAGCTGGATGCCAATTATATTTTGCCGAAAATCATGGGTAAAAAGATAGATTTACATCCTGTGCTTGTTATCGGCAGCTTATTGATAGGTGCCAAATTATTTGGTATCTTCGGTATGATTTTTGCTGTGCCTGTGGCTGCTGTGTACCGCGTTCTGTATAAGGAGCTGTGGCACGCCAGTGAAGCAAAGCACCATACACAGCTTAATCAGGGAGTTAAGCAGTGAGAGAATTTACATTAAATAATACAACTGAATACGAATTGACGCGGCCCATTGCTGACATGGCCGCGTTCTTTGACTATATCTTGGCAGAACGTGCTGTTGTACAGCTTACTGTGGTGCAAGCGAATAATGCTTTTAAGGTGTTGCTGGAAGCTGAGGGTCGGCATTATCAGCTGGTAAAAGAGGCTGAAGGTGAGTTGGTCTTAGGCGAAGTAGTCCGTTGCGTTAAATTGGCTGTTATTGCTGTCTTTACGCAATTTACCGGGGAAAAGCAGCAATTGCCTTGGGGGATTTTAACGGGTGTACGTCCTGATAAATTGGTCCATAAACTTTTAGATGCAGGTATTGCTGAAGCGTCTTTGCCTACTTATTTAGAAGAGCATTACTGCTTGCCCGCTAAGCATGGGGCTCTTTTAACGGAGATTGTGCAAAAACAGAAAAATATCTTACCTGATGCGTCCAGAATGCGTGATGCAGGTATTTATATCGGGATTCCTTATTGTCCTTCACGTTGCAGTTATTGCAGTTTTCCGGCAGGAATTGTGCCACAAGATGAAGAATCTCAGCAAAACTTTGTAAATTTAATTGAACAAGATGTTAAAAATGTGGTACAATTATTAAGTATGCATAGTTTGAATGTCTGCTCGCTTTATATCGGCGGTGGTACACCGACCAGCCTAAATGAGAAAGTTTTTGCCAGATTACTTACTTTGGTGCAGCGGTATTTGTCGTTTCCCGCTATCCGTGAATTTACTGTAGAAGCAGGGCGTCCCGATTGCTTTAGCAAAGAGAAGTTGGCAGCTATGGAGGCAGCAGGTGTTAATCGCATCAGCGTCAATCCGCAGACTTTTCATGATAAAACTTTGCAGGTTATCGGTCGTAAGCATACGGTTGCTGATTTTTATCATGCTTATGAGGCAGTACGTGCCAGCAGGATTCCGATTGTTAATATGGATTTAATTATCGGTCTGCCAGGTGAAAATAAGCAGGATATTTTGACCAGTATGCAGAAAGCTATTGCTCTGGAGCCTGAAAATCTTACTATTCATACTTTAACATTGAAGAAAAGTGCACCGCTTTTCGGTTCGCAGATGACTTTAGCTGCTGATGTTGCTGCGTCTTTAGTGGACGAGGGTCAAGCATTGGCCAAAAGTAGAGGATTAGAGCCATATTATTTATATCGTCAGCATTATATGCTAGGACATTTAGCTAATATCGGCTATGCGAAACCGGGAACGGAAAGCCTTTATAATATTCAAATGATGGAAGAGCGTCATCCGATTATCGGTGTAGGTCCTTCCTCGGCCAGCAAACGACCGCTGGCGGATGGTCATCATCTCAATAAATTGAATATGCCGAAGAATGTAACTGTTTATGGCACAAGCCTGCCTGCTTTGTTTAAAAAGAGGGCAGAGCTGTTTACCTAAAGTATATAAATCCACTATCAACAAGGAGGGGTCAGCGTTGCTTACAACAGCACCCAGAGGTACAAAAGACGTTATGCCTGCTGACGTTAATGCATGGCGTTATCTAGAAGCTACTATGCGTAAGATTTGTGCCCAATATGGTTATAAAGAAATAAGAACTCCTGTATTTGAACATACAGAATTATTCCAACGCGGTATAGGCGATACTACCGACGTGGTAGAAAAGGAAATGTACACCTTTACTGACCGTGGTAATCGCAGCATTACTCTGCGTCCGGAAAATACAGCTTCCGCAGTACGTGCTTATGTTGAACATAAGTTGAGCAAGGAAGATGCGGCAGCAAAATTTTTCTATATGGGACCTATGTTCCGTTATGACAGACCGCAGGCAGGACGTTTGCGTGAATTCCATCAGTTCGGTGTTGAGGCACTGGGCGTTTTCGGTCCTAATGTCGATGCGGAAATCATTCTTCTTGCTGTGCAAGTCTTACAAGCTTTAGGTCTGAAAGATTTAAAACTGAAGATTAATTCTGTAGGCTGTCCTAACTGCCGTCCGCAACATCGCGAAAAGCTGCAAGCTTTCTTTAAACCGCATTTTGATGAATTGTGCAAGGATTGCCAAGGTCGTTTTGACCGTAATCCCTTACGTCTTTTGGACTGCAAGAACCCGCATTGCCAAGAGCTGGGTGTAGGTGCTCCCAGTTTGGAAGAATGCTTGTGTGATGAGTGTAAGGCTCATTTTGAAGGCGTAAAAGAGCTGTTAACTGCTGCCGGTGTAGATTATGAAGTAGATCATAACCTTGTCCGCGGCCTTGATTACTATACAAAAACTGCGTTTGAAATCCAATATGCACCTCTTGGTGCACAAAGTGCTGTCTGCGGCGGTGGCCGTTATGACGGATTGGTACAGGAAATCAGTGGCGACGAAGCTCGCCCGGGTATCGGCTTTGCAATGGGTATGGAACGTGTTCTTTTGGCATTGGAAAAACAAAATCTCCTGCCGGAATTTGATGAATCCATTGATGCTTATGTTGTTTGCCCCAAAAAGGAAAATTTCACTTTGGCTTTCAAAACTGCTATAGACTTGCGTAGAGCCGGTTTTAAAGTTGAATATGATTTCAACGGCCGCAGCATGAAGGCACAGATGAAGCAGGCAAATAAATTCCAAGCAAAACAAGTGCTTATTTTTGGCGAGGACGAAGTTGCCCGTGGCAATGTTACTGTACGTAATATGGCTACCAGTGAGCAACAGGAAATCGCTATTAATGATATTACCAAGTTTTTCAATACTTTATAAGTAGAGGTGCTAAACATGATTAACGAAAAACGCAGCCATCATTGTGGTGAGCTGGGCAAAGAGCAAGACGGCCAACAAGTAGTACTTTGCGGCTGGGTTGCAAAAAGACGTGACCATGGCGGATTGATTTTTATCGACCTGCGTGATCGCAGCGGTATCGTACAAGTTGTAGCTGACCCTGATTCTGCAGGCGATAGCTTCAAAACTGCTGAAGATATCCGTAGTGAATATGTAATCAAAGTTATCGGTAACGTTCGCCTGCGTGACGAAGCTACTATTAACGAAAACATTGCTACCGGTACTATTGAAGTACTGGCACATGAAATCGAAGTGTTAAACGGTGCAAAAACTCCGCCGTTCTACATTAAAGATGGTATCGACACTGATGAAAACCTGCGTCTGAAATATCGTTATCTGGACCTGCGTCGTCCGGAAATGCAACGTAACTTGATTTTACGTCATAAAGTTGCTAAATTGATGCGCGATTATTTGGATGATAATCATTTCCTGGAAATCGAAACCCCGATGCTGTGCAAATCCACTCCGGAAGGCGCACGTGACTATCTGGTTCCGAGCCGTGTAAACCCCGGCAAATTCTATGCTCTGCCGCAATCTCCGCAAATCTTCAAACAATTGCTGATGGTAGCAGGTATGGAACGTTATTTCCAAATCGCTCGCTGCTTCCGTGATGAAGACCTGCGTGCTGACCGTCAACCGGAATTCACCCAGTTGGATATGGAAATGTCCTTCATGGAAGTTGATGAAATCCTGGCTCTGATGGAAGGCTTGATCCACCACATCTTCAAAGGTGCGCTGGGTAAAGAAATTAAAATTCCGTTCCAACGCTTGACCTGGGATGATGCTATGGATCGTTTCGGCAGCGATAAACCGGACCTGCGTTTCGGTATGGAACTGAAGAATGTAAGCGAAGCTGTAAAAGGCTGCACTTTCCAAGTATTTAACAACGTTATCGCTAACGGCGGTCAAGTAAAATGCATTAACGTTAAAGGTTATGCTAATATTCCTCGTCGTGAGCTGGACGGTCTGGTTCAATTCTGCGGCATTTATGGTGCTAAAGGCATGGCTTGGCTGCAATTCCCGGCTGAAGGCGGCGTAAAATCCTCCATCGCTAAATTCTTTAACGATGAACAAATCGAAGCTATCAAAGCTGCTGCTGAAGTTGAAGCAGGCGACTTACTGCTGTTTGTTGCTGATAAACCGGCTGTAGTAGCTCAAGCTCTGGGTGCTCTGCGTATTGAAATGGCAAAACGCCGTGGTCTGATAGATCCTAATGAGCTGGCATTCACTTGGGTTGTTGACTTCCCTATGTTCGAATACAACGAAGAAGAAAAACGTTATGTGGCAATGCACCATCCGTTCACCGCTCCGCGTGACGAAGATCTGCCGTTGCTCTTGACTGACCCGGGCAAAGTATATGCTAAAGCTTATGATATGGTTCTGAACGGTACCGAAATCGGTGGCGGTTCTATCCGTATCCATCGTCGTGACGTACAAAAAATGGTATTTGAAGCTATCGGCCTCAGCGACGAAGAAGCACAAGAAAAATTTGGTTTCATGATGAATGCATTTGAATACGGTGCTCCACCACACGGTGGCTTGGCATTCGGCTTAGATCGTCTGATCATGATTATGGCACAACGCGATTCTATCCGCGACGTAATCGCATTCCCGAAAACTCAAAGTGCTGCTGATTTGATGACCCAAGCTCCGAACGATGTTGATGAAAAACAACTGCGTGAGCTGCACATCAAAACCAGCCTGTTGGTGAAAAAAGAAAAATAATTCTAAAAAATTCTTGCGGAAGCGTTGAAAAACGCTTCCGTTTTTGATATTATATGTATGTCGAAAGATTTTAAGATTATTTAGTCAAATTATACCCCTGCGATGTACGTCACATTGCTTCACAGGTTTTGAGCCAACACTCTAACCTAGGGATCCTGATACTCCTTCTTTCAAAAACAAGCCTCTTCGAGTGGAAGTTTGCGATCGGTAGGGAAGGCACCCACCTGCACTCGCAGGTTCAAAACATGAAGCAGGAACGGCATTGTGGGGATTAATTTTTTGGTTATTTATTATTAAAAGCTTTGGAACCTGAAACATCAGATAGAACGATTTTAGCAGCTAAGAGAAGTGAAAGCAGTCTTTTTAGCTGTTTTTTATCATAATGATAAAAGACGGTATGTAACATGGATAAGACAGCAATAAAGAAATATGTCGCGATGTACGTATACACAGGCTACGTACATCACGGCACGGGAAACACTGGGCGATTAGCTAGTAAGTGCCAAAGTCTACGAACAAGTGAAACTCAAAAATAACGCCTAAAAGTGCGGAGCAAGCTGCTGAAGAAAAAATCAACCATTGGGCAGATAAAATAGATGATAATTTACATATATTGATAAAGGCTTGCCATAGGTGTCGTATGATGTTATAATACATATAGAAAATATAAGTATTCATTATGAAAGAGTGGGTGAAATACCCGCTCTTTCCGCTTATTATGCAAAAAATTATAAAACTAAATATGGAGGTGAAAACATGCAGGCGAAAGAGGTTGAAGCACTGATTACCGCAATGGTCGAACCTATTTTACAAGACACTGATATGACTTTGGTGGATGTAGAATATGTACGTGAAAAGGATTGGTATCTGCGTATCTATATTGATAAACCGGGCGGCGTTGAAATTGATGATTGCCAGTTTGTCAGCGAAAAATTGACCGCAGAATTAGATGACAAGGATCCGATTCCCGATAAATACTTTTTGGAGGTTTCTTCTCCGGGTATTGACAGACCTTTGAAAAAGGATAAGGACTTTGAGGCTGCATATGGTACCAAGGTGGACATTATGTTCTATGCACCGTGGGAGGGTATGAAAAACCTGACCGGTGTCCTGGTAAGTCATGATGATGAAGCTGTAATGCTTAAAAAAATTATCAAGGGTAAGGAATTTAAGAACCCTGACCGTATTGAACGCAAATTAATTGCAAATATCAGACCGCATATAGATTTTTAACCTAATCCGCTATAAGTCCGCCAGCTTTTAGGTGGTTGATGAAGGCGGTATCTGTAAATATCAGGGAAGAGGCTGGAAGACTTTCGGCCTAAAAAATATGAAATACCGTGGGTCGCACGGAAATCTACGCCTGTGGAGAGTGTGTAAGGCGCATGAATTCTTAGAAGTTAGTTGTGCAGTTCTCGTTGAAGCAGGAAGCTCCCTCCTCTATAGGCGGGAGTACGTTCACTGATGAAATGATGGAAAATAGGAGGCGTAGTAATTGAACGCAGATTTTATCTCAGCAATTCAAGAATTGGGAAAGGAAAAAGGAATTGACCCTGAGCTCTTGTTCCAGGCTGTTGAAGAAGCTTTGGTTACTGCTTATAAAAAAGATTTTGGTTCTAATCAAAATGTTAGAGTGGATATGAATAAAGTAACCGGTGAAATCCATGTGTATGCTCAGCGTACCGTTGTAGAAGGCGAACCTGAGGAAGGCAATGATATGTCTTTGGCAGAGGCTCAAGCTATTGATGGTCGTTACGAAGTGGGCGATATTGTGGAAACAGAGGTTACTCCGAAAGATTTTGGCCGTATCGCTGCCCAAAATGCAAAACAAGTTGTTGTGCAACGTATCCGTGAAGCAGAGCGTGGACAGGTATATGAACGTTTCCAAAGCCGTGCCCAAGACATCGTTACCGGTGTGGTAGAGCGTGTTGAAAACAGAAATGTTTACATCGATTTGGGCAAAGTTGAAGCTGTGCTGACTGCTAATGAGCAGATCCCCGGCGAAAACTATCAAGCACATGACCGTATGAAAACTTATATCGTCGAAGTAAAGCGTACTAATAAAGGTCCGCAAATCATGGTTTCCCGTACTCATCCGGGCCTTCTGAAGCGTTTGTTTGAGCTGGAGGTTCCCGAAATCCATGACGGCGTAGTAGAAATCAAATCCGTAGCCCGTGAACCGGGTATGCGTTCTAAAATCAGTGTTTATACTGCTGATAGCAATGTAGACCCTGTAGGCGCTTGCGTAGGTCATAAAGGTATGCGTGTGCAAACTATCGTTAATGAATTACGTGGTGAAAAAATCGATATTGTGAAATACAGCGAAGATCCTGCACAATATGTTGCCAATGCCCTGAGCCCGGCAAAGGTTTTGAGCACTGACGTTAACGAGGAAGAAAAAATCTGCCGCGTAGTAGTTCCGGATTATCAATTATCCCTGGCTATCGGCAAAGAAGGTCAAAATGCACGCTTGGCAGCTAAATTGACTGGTTGGAAAATTGACATTAAGAGTGAAACTCAAGCTGCTGAAGCTCAAGCAGCAGCTACCGCTGAAGAATGATGAAAGTAAAAAAAGTACCGCAGCGTAAATGTGTAGGCTGCAATGAAATGAAGGATAAAAAGGCTTTACTGCGTATTGTCCGTTCTCCTGAAGGTGAAATCAGTTTGGATTTGACCGGTAAGAAAAACGGCCGCGGTGCTTATGTATGTCCTAATAAGGATTGCATTACTAAAGCAGTGAAAGAAAGACGTTTGGAACGTGCTTTAGAAAAGCCTGTAAGTGAAGAAGTATATCAGCAGATATTGGAGGATTTGGAAAATGGCAGGCAATAATATAGCCTTCGCTTTAGGCTTGGCACAAAAGGCCGGCAAAGCTGCTTCGGGCGATTTTGCTGTGCGTGCTGCCTTAAAAAGCGGTCAGGTACAATTACTGCTGGTAGCTGCTGATGCAGCACCTAATTCAAAGAAAGATATGCACTATCTAGCAGAAGTGATGGAGGTGCCGGTCCTGGAGGCTTTGACACGTGCCGAATTAGGTCACGCGATCGGTAAGGCTCAGAGAACGGCCGTAGCCATCCTGGATAGTAATTTTGCCAATATGCTGCTGAAAAAATAATCCCCTTAATTTTAGTCTGGAGGTGGATGAATGAGTAAAAAAAGAATTTATGAAGTAGCTGCCGATTATGGCAAACACGTAAATGAAGTACTCGATTTATTGAAGAAGCATAATATTACAAAAACCAATTTCAGCGGTGCTGATGAACAGGTTATGGCAATTATTCACAACGCCTATGATAAAAAACCTGAACCGCCCAAACCGGCTAAGGCAGACAAACGTGAACCGCACAAAGCTTTTAACGCTAACCATAACGAGCCGCAAAAGCAAAACGACAAAAAAAATAATATCAATGGACAGAGGAATATGCAGCAAAACAATCAAAATCAACGCACCAATAACACAAAAAACGGTGGCCGTAACAATGAAGGCCGTCCGCAAAACCGCAATAACAACGGCAACCGTAATAACGAAGACCGTCCGCAAAACCGTAACAATAACGGTAATCGTAACGAAAATCGTGATAACCGCGACAATCGTCAAGGCGGCAATAACCGCCCGCAACGTCCTGTAGCTAACAAACAGGGCGTACAACCTGTAGTACATGGCGAAAGCCGTGCTCAAATGAGCAATAATCGTGACCGCAATAACAATCGTGGCGAAGGCCGTGATAACCGCGAAAACCGTCAAGGCGGCCGCAATGCCGGTGGTAATAAAAACCGCAATAATAAACCGCAGATTAAAGGCTCTTATGCAACTAAGGAAAGCCGTCCGAACCGTAGTGCAGGTCACCAAATGCCTAGCAATCGTAATCGTAAGCCGAACAATGCTCCGAAAGCTCCGGCAGCTCCTGTAGAAGTTGTTCGTCCTACTTATGTAGAAGTCGGCGAATCCATCAACGTACAAGAATTTGCTAAGCTGATCAAACGCGAAGTTAACGAAGTTATCAAAGCTTTATTTATGTTGGGTATGATGGTTACTATCAACCAAGATATCGATTTCGATACTGCTCAATTAATCGGCGATAACTTTGGCGTAGAAGTAGGTCAGAAAGCTCCGGAAGAAGATCCTACCGAAATTCCGGAAGTAGATGATCCGCCTGAAAAACGTGTTCCGCGTCCGCCTGTTATTACTGTAATGGGTCACGTTGACCATGGTAAAACTTCTTTACTGGATGCTATCCGTAAAACTAATGTTACCTCCCGCGAAGCAGGCGGTATTACTCAGCACATCGGTGCTTATAAGGTAAGCTATCAAGGCAAGCCTATCGTCTTCTTAGATACCCCGGGCCATGAGGCTTTCACTGCTATGCGTGCTCGTGGTGCTCAAGTAACTGACGTGGCTATCTTAGTTGTTGCAGCAGATGACGGTGTAATGCCGCAGACCATCGAAGCAATCAACCATGCTAAAGCAGCTAAAGTACCTATCATTGTTGCGATTAATAAAATCGACCGTGAAGGTGCTAACCCCGACCATGTAAAACAACAATTGGCTGAGCACGAATTAATTCCTGAGGATTGGGGCGGCGATACCATTATGGTTCCTGTTTCCGCACATAAGAAAACAGGCATTCCTGAACTTTTGGAAATGATTCTGCTGGTTGCTGAAATGCAGGAATTGAAGGCTAACCCGAATCTGCCTGCTCATGGTACTATTATCGAAGCACAGTTGGATAAAGGCCGCGGTCCTGTAGCAACTGTTCTTGTACAACGCGGTACCTTACATATCGGTGATACTATTATTGCTGGTACTTGCTATGGTAAAGTTCGTGCAATGGTCAACGACCGTGGCGAAAAAGTTAAAAAAGCTTTACCGTCCACTCCGGTCGAAGTACTGGGCTTAAATGATGTACCGCAAGCCGGTGATATCTTAGACAGCACTGAAGAAAAAATTGCTCGCAGCGTTGCTGAAAAACGTATCGCGAAGAAAAAAGAAGAAGAAATTAAACTCAACTCTAAAGTATCCTTGGATGACTTGTTCCAACGTATTCAAGAGGGCGAGCTGAAGGAACTTGATATCGTTGTTAAAGCCGACGTACAAGGTACTATTGAAGCATTGAAGGCTTCTTTGGAAAAAATTAAAAACGACGAAGTAAAAGTAGTTGTTGTTCATGCCGGCGTAGGTGCTATTACCGAATCCGACGTTATGTTGGCTTCTGCTGCTAACGCTCTGATTATCGGTTTCAACGTACGTCCTGATGCGAATGCCCGTAAAGCTGCCGAAACAGAAAAAGTTGACGTTCGTACTTATCGCGTAATTTATGACGCGTTAAATGACGTAGAAGCTGCTATTAAAGGTATGCTGGCACCGAAATTCAAAGAAGTTATCCAAGGCCGCGTAGAAGTACGTCAATTGATTACTATCAGCAAGCTGTTGATTGCCGGCTGCTATGTACTGGAAGGCAAGGTTACTAACAGCTCCAAGGTACGTATCGTACGTGATGGTATCGTTATTCATGAAGGCGTTATCGAATCTCTGCGCCGTTTCAAAGATGACGTTAAAGAGGTTGCTCAAGGTTATGAATGCGGTATTACTTTGGAAAAATATCGTGACCTTAAAGAAGGCGACATTTTCGAAATCTACGATATGGAAGAAGTTGCAGTTGACTAATTAGAGGATAGATAAATGGCTAGATTAAGAGTAGAAAAAGTTCAGGAAGCCATTCAACATGAAATCAGCAATATGCTGTTGCATGATGTAAAAGACCCACGCATTCAGTTCGTTACCGTTACCGGCGTAGAGCTGACTGACGATATGAGCTATGCAAAAGTTTTTATCAGTTTGTATGGACCTGAAGATAAACAAGAAGAAACATGGAAAGCACTGAATAAGGCTTTGGGCTTTATGCGTACGGAAATCGCCAAACGTATCCGTCTGCGTTTTGCTCCGACCTTGATTCTGCAAAAGGATACCTCTATGGAGTATAGTGCACATATCCAAAGTATTCTTGATAAAATCAAAAAAGAAGAAAAACCTGCCGTTACAGAGGAAGTGGAGCATGAGTAAAGAAATTACTTTGTGTGAAACAGGTAATCTGCTTTTGGCAGCACAAAAACTTGTCCTTTGTACTCATGTGAGCCCGGATGGTGATACCCTGGGCTCCACATTAGGGCTGGCGCGTTTTTTGCGTCAGCAGGGCAAGGATGTTACTGTTTATTGTGATGATGTTATTACTAAAGGTTTTTTATGGCTTCCGGGCATGGAAACTGTGCAGCGTCCGCAAGAGGGTGCTAGCGTAGAAACAGATATGCTGGTTGTTATCGATTCTAGTTCTTTTGAACGTATCGGTCTTGTTTCTGAAACTGTTAAATATAAAACTTTGTTGAATATCGATCATCACGTGTCTAATGACCGTTTCGCAGAATATCTTTACCTGGATGCGACAGCTGCTGCAACAGGCGAAGTTATGTGTGATTTATTTAGTGCCATGGATTGGAAGATGGATAAGGAAACTGCTACTTGTTTCTACACTGCTATTTGCACAGATTGTGGCTTTTTCCGTTTTGCCAATACTACTCCTAAAACCATGCGTACAGCTGCTAAATTATTGGAAAATGGTGTAGAGCCTAATGAAGTCAGCGATGCTCTTGATGTACGTGAACGTGCAACACTGGAGATGCTGGCCAAGGTACTGCCTTCTTTGACTTTTATCGAGGATGGACGTATCGCACATCTTACCATTACCAATGATATATATGATAAAAATGTCAATACAGACAGCTTTGTTTCTTATCCTCGTTATATCGAGGGTGTTGATGTAGCGATTGTGTTTAAAGCCGTTGAACCTGAAGTTACCCGTGTAAGTATGCGTTCCCGTCATGCGGATGTGGCTGCGGTGGCAGTTCATTTTGGCGGCGGCGGACATATACGTGCAGCAGGTTGCACTATCAACGCTCCTGTAGAAGAGGCAAGAAAGCAGCTTATTAGTGAGCTGGTGAAGGTGCTGTAATGGATGGCATTTTTAATGTTTTAAAACCTCCGGGGATGACAAGCCATGATGTGATTGGCTTTTTGCGGCGTGTCTTACATACTAAAAAAATAGGACATGGGGGAACTCTTGACCCTGATGCGGCAGGAGTTCTTCCTGTTTTTGCAGGTAGTGCAACACGCCTACTAGAATTTGCTGTCGAAGGACGTAAGCAATATATTGCTGAATTTACTTTAGGGGAGCAACGTGATACAGGTGACGATAGCGGCGAGGTCGTAAAGACCATGGCCGTACCGCCTTTTACTAAGACCGAGCTGGAAGCTGTTTTGGCAAGGTTTATCGGCAAACAGCAGCAGCTGCCGCCGATGTATAGTGCCGTAAAAATCAACGGTAAGAAGCTGTATCAATTGGCTCGCCAGGGGCTAGAGGTAGAGCGTCAGGCCCGCGAAATCGAAGTATATAAGCTTGATTTATTGCATTATACGGCTACCAGTTTTACTGTGGCTGTAGAGTGTAGTAAAGGCACATATATTCGTGTCCTGGGTGAAGATTTGGCCCGGGCGTTGGGGACTTGTGGTACAATGAGTTTTCTTTTACGTACCCAGGTTGGCAGTTATCTTTTAGAGAATGCACATACGTTGCAGGAAATCGCTGCAGAACCGGAGCATTGCTGTCAGGATCCGCTGACTGCGGTAACGCATTTGGCGGACCTGCAGGTCAATGGCCGTCAGGCTGCACGTATTACCAATGGTGTCCGCACTACTATGGCAGGCACACCAGCAGGACGTTACGTCCTTTTAGGTCCTGATAAGGAATTCTTAGGAATCGTCCGTTGTCAGGAGGAAAAAATTCAGGCAGAAAAGATTTTTGCCCACTATAAAATGCCAGAGGATTGCTAATGGAAATTATTACATCTTTAGGACAACTGCATAGATATGATGAACCCTGCGTTATTGCTTTGGGAACATTTGACGGCTTGCATCGTGGTCACTTAGATGTTATTAATACCGCGAAGGAGTACGCAGATAAGACCGGTGCTAACTTAGCGGTTTTTACTTTCAGTAATCATCCTTTTGCCTGCTTTAGACCGGATAAAGTGCCGCCGGCACTGATTACGTCAAAGCAGAAACACTGCCTCTTACAAAAGCTAGGCGTGGATATTTTAGTCGATATTCCTTTTGACATAAGTGTTGCCCGTCTGACCCCGGAATTATTTTTGGAGAAACTTCAAGGTTTGGGGTATAGTTGTTTGGCAGTGGGCAGTAATTTTACTTATGGTATCCGTGGTGAAGGTAATGTAGCCACATTGGCGAAATCAGCCGAAAAATTTGGCTTCAATCTTATTGTGCGTCAGCTCGTGCAGGATGGTGATGTAATTATCAGCAGCACGGTTATCCGTCAACTGATTGATGTTGGAGATGTGGCTGAGGCAGGAAAAATGCTGGGCCGTAATTACCGCATTTATGGTACTGTCGCCCATGGTAATGAGCGTGGACGTTTGTTAGGCTTTCCTACAGCTAATTTAGAGCTTGCAGATAGCACCCAGGCTGTACCTTTAGGTGGTGTCTATGCCGTACGTGTCAACATCGACGGCAAGGTGTACGGCGGTATGTCCAATATCGGCAAAAATCCTACTTTCGGCGATGTCGAAAAATTACGCTTGGAAACAAATATTTTTGATTTCAGCGGCGATTTATACGGTAAGCAGATTAGTGTTGATTTTGTTCAACGTATCCGCGGTGAAGTAAAATTTAATGGCTTAGATGAATTGAAAGCGGCTTTGGCTAATGACGAAAAGCATTGCCGAAGTGTTTTAGAAAAATAAATAAAACTCTTGCACTAATTGTGTAAAATATGCTATACTATCATAGTATTTTGAACCAAGGCTTTGCAGTTCGCAACTCCAACGGCTGCTACGCTTTTGGCAATTTGAAAATTTAGGAGGAAACAAACATGTTAACTAACGAAGCTAAACAAGCAGTAATTCTCGACAACGCTCGTCATGAAGGCGACACCGGTTCTCCGGAAGTACAAATTGCAGTTCTGACCGAACGCATCAAATATTTGACCGAGCATCTGAAAGAACATAAAAAAGACTATCATTCTCGCCGTGGTCTGCTGAAAATGGTAGGTAAACGTCGTGGTCTGCTGAACTACCTGCAAGCTAAAGATATTGAACGTTATCGTGCAATCATCGCTAAACTGGGTATCCGTAAATAATTTTTACCACAAAATTAACGCAGCTTTTCGAAGCTGCGTTTTTTTTACTTAATACGAATTATTGTGTTTGAGGTAAAGGGCGGTCGAGGCAGTATCTGACGGATATTGTACCAATAAGGTGTTTGGCGATTGACTTTATTATGCAAAAATTATATAATTTTTATTATGTATTGGTATTATTGCTTTGTATTTAGAGCATGGCAGTTTTTGCGGTGTTTAGGATACAGATAATTTTTTAAAGGAGCGAATGAACTGATATGAAATACATGACTGGTAATGAAATCCGCGAAAAATTCTTAAAATTTTTCCAAGATAGAGGACATTTGATGCTTCCTAGTGCATCCCTGATTCCTCAGGATGACCCCACTTTATTAATTATCGGTGCAGGTATGGCACCTTTTAAACCTTTCTTTACTGGCAAAATGAAACCGCCTTCTCCGCGTATCACTACTTGCCAAAAATGCGTACGTACCGGTGACATTGAAAACGTTGGCCGTACTGCACGTCACCATACTTATTTTGAAATGCTGGGTAACTTCTCCTTCGGCGATTATTTCAAAAAAGAAATTATTCCCTGGAGCTGGGAATTCCTCACTAAAGAATTAGAATTACCTGCTGATAAATTATGGATTACCATCCATACCGAAGACGACGAAGCTTTTGAACTGTGGAAAAGCGTAGGCGTTCCTGAAGAACGTATCGTACGTCTGGCTGATAACTGGTGGGAAATCGGCAGCGGCCCCTGCGGTCCTGATAGTGAAATTCACATCGACCTGGGACCTGAACGTGGCTGTGGTAAACCGACCTGCGGACCTGGCTGCGATTGCGACCGTTTCCTCGAATTGTGGAACCTGGTATTTACTCAATTCAACCAAATGCCCGACGGTACTTATCCGCCGCTGAAAAATAAAAACATCGATACCGGTGCCGGTCTGGAACGTTTAGCCAGCGTTATCCAAGGCAAACCTTCCAACTTTGAAACAGATTTGATTTTCCCGATTATCGAATATGCTTGCAAAACTGCCGGTGTTGAATATGGTAAAGATGCTAATACCGACGTATCTTTGAAAGTTATCGCTGACCATGCCCGTAGCATGACCTTTATGATTGGCGATGGTATTTTGCCGTCCAATGAAGGCCGCGGTTATGTTCTGCGCCGCATCCTGCGTCGTGCAGTACGTCATGGTCGTCTTTTGGGTATTACTGATAAATTCTTGGCTGGTGCTGTAGATGTTGTTATCGGTATGTTCGGTCACGTTTATACCAACTTAGCAGAAAAACGCGAATATATCCAAAAAGTTATCGATATGGAAGAAACTAGCTTCCTGCGCACCTTAAAACAAGGCAGCGAACTTTTAAATGACGAAATCGCTAAATTAAAAGCTGCCGGTAAAACCGAATTAGACGGTGCTACTGCTTTTAAACTGAACGATACTTTCGGTTTCCCGTGGGAATTGACTGAAGAAATTCTGGAAGAACAAGGCCTGACTTTGGATAAAGCTGGTTTTGATGCAGCTCTGGAAGTTCAACGTCAAATGGCACGTGATGCCCGCAACGATAAAGAAGGTCGTCCTGTTGTTTATAACACTAACGGTATTACCGTTGCTGACCTGAAAGTTGACGAAGATGCTACTAATGGCACTATCGTGAAAATGTATCCTGCTCATGATGCACAACCTATTGAAAATGCTGCAGATGGCACTGAAGTTGCTGTAATCTGCGACGTTACTGCTTTCCATGCTGAAGGCGGCGGTCAATTGGGTGATATCGGTACTATTACTGCTCCTACCGGTAAAATCGATGTTACCGTAACTAAAAAACTGCCTGATGGTGCAGTAATCATGATTGGTAATGTTGTTGAAGGTACTATTGCAGTTGGCGAAGCTGTAACCTTCACTGTTGATAAAGCTCGCAAATTAGATATTGCTCGTAACCATACTGCAACTCATCTGCTGCATGCTGCTTTAAAACAAGTTCTGGGCGGTCATGTTAACCAAGCAGGCAGCTATGTAGGTCCGGATCGTCTGCGTTTTGACTTCTCTCACTTCTCCCAAGTAACTGAAGCTGAACTGCAAGAGGTTGAAGCAATCGTTAATGAACAAATCCTGGCAAGCAAGGCTGTTAATATTGAAGAACTGCCTATCGAAGAAGCTAAGAAGAAAGGTGCAACTGCACTCTTCGGCGAAAAATATGGCAATATCGTACGCGTTGTAACCGTTCCCGAATTCTCCATGGAATTCTGCGGTGGCAGCCATGTAGATAATACTGCACAAATCGGTATGTTCAAAATTGTCAGCGAAGGCAGTAGCGGTGCCGGCGTACGTCGTATCGAAGCTGTAACCGGTCATGGTGCTGTTGCTCACGTTAAAGCAACCGAGGATATGGTTAAAGGTTTAGCTGCAAGCCTGAAATGCCGTGTAGCAGATGTTCCTGCACGTCTGGACGCTCTGCATGCTGAACTGAAAGCTGCACAAAAGAAAGCTGATGAGCTGGCTGCAGAAATCGCTAAAGCTCAAGTTTCTGATGTTGCAGACCAAGTACAAGAAATCAAAGGCGTACCTGTGCTGGTACAAAAAGTAAATGCTGACAGCATCGATGCTCTGCGTAATCTGGGTGACCAAATGCGTGATAAAGTAGGTGGCGTAGTTGTTCTGGCTGCTGTTATCGGTGAAAAAGTAAGCATTCTTACTATGGCTACTAAAGATGCTGTTGCTAGTGGTGCACATTCCGGCAATATCGTTAAAGCAGTTGCGAAACTGTGTGGCGGTGGCGGCGGTGGTCGTCCGGATATGGCACAAGCCGGTGCAAAAGATGTAGCTAAAGTTGAAGAAGCTTTGGCTGCAGCTCCTGCTATTATCGAAGGTATGTTGAAATAATTAAAAATATTTTGTAAGACACCTCTGGTGTTGAAATGTAGCCATAATTGGGATACGTTTCTTAACTAGGAGAAGTTTATGGATGCCATTCTGTTATTTTACAGGTGGCATCCATTTTGCTTATAAAAATAATTCAACCTATTAGCGTAGTTATTTCCTTGAAATGGGTGGGAATATTGTAAAGGAATACAAGCAAATATCAGATTTGCTGATTTCAAGATAGTATGTAGAGGTGAAAAATCCCTTGCTGTGAGAAGAGATTTTAGTTTGTAGCTTGTTCGCTTAACTTTGTTGATGGTTGTTGTTTTTTCATCTGGAGTTTTGCCAAATATTTTCTTTTGTTCAATGCATATAGTGGATTGTTTTTCTTGTATTTTCCATAAAGGACACAGATTCTCCACTGTAAAATTTACGCGGTATGTGTTAGAATATTACTATACAAGCCGAAAGGAGTGTTGCTTTATGAATGAAGTATCTCAAGAAACTATGATGTTTAAACGTCCGGAAGAACAACTGGATGTTGCAGAAACTATAAAAGAAGTATATGCTGCATTAGAAGCTAAGGGCTATAATCCTGTGGACCAGCTGGCAGGTTATCTTTTGAGTGGTGATCCTACTTATATCACCAGCTATGATGATGCTCGCACCAAGCTGCGCCGCCATGAGCGTTATGAGCTGATTGAAGCGATGGTTATTAATTACTTGCAGCAGATTCAGAAAAAATAACTAAATCACAGACACAAGGAGTTTGATGGAATGCGGAAAATGTCCCTGGATGTGGGCACTAGAACAATCGGTATCGCAGTCAGCGATTTGATGGGAATGATAGCCAATGGTGTAGAAACCATTCGACGTACAAGTGAAGAAAAAGATTATGAACGTATTGCTCAGTTGATTAAAGAGCATGAGGTGGATACTTTAGTTGTCGGTTATCCTAAGAATATGAACGGTACCATCGGTGAACGTGCACAAGCTTGTGAAGCGATGGCACATAAATTGGAAGATATGTTTCCTGAAGTTAAAGTTGTGCTTTGGGATGAACGTTTATCTACTGTAGCTGCTGAAAAAGTTTTGGTAGATGCGGATATGCGCCGCAATAAGCGTAAAAAAATTATCGATATGATGGCTGCGGTGGTTATTCTGCAGAATTATCTCGATAGTAAAGCTTTTAAAATTTGACAGACCAGCAGGCGATATTATACAATGATAGTAGTAATTTATTATTTTGGAAAGAGGTGCTCAAATGACCGAAAAAGATATTAAAAATGAAGAATTAGCAGCTATGCAAGAAGAAGCTGGCGAAGAAGTTGATGTAGTTGTATTGACTGATGAACAAGGCAATGAAAGCTACTTTATGGAAGAAATGGTTATTCCGTACGAAGGTAAAAACTTTGCTGTTCTGGTAAGCATCGACGATTGCTGCGAAGATGAAGACTGCGATTGCCATAATCATGAAGAGGATGATGAAGATTACTGCATCATCGCCCGCATTGATTTTGACGAAAACGGCGAAGCTGTTTACGTAGGTCCTACTGACGAAGAATATGAAGCTGTTTCTGCACTGTATGATGATATGTGCGAGGACGAAGAAGAGTAAGCAATAAAAAATAACCGGACTTCGGTCCGGTATTTTTTTGTAAAACTGCAAATTATTCATTGTCACCTATAAGATGTAATTTGTAGTGTTAAATTGAACAAGGCGAGTGGTGAATAATTTTCGATGGATATAGAAAAAATCAAAAAAGTGTTCAAAGAAAAATGGTACTATTTTCTTTTGGCGGTAGTAGTAATTCCTTTACTGGGTTTTATGCTGATGCTGGGGATACGTGGCAATAATAAGGATTTTGCTGCAAGTGGTCAGCACCTCATCATGATTAAGGAAGGCATGACTACTGCTGATATTGCTACTCTTCTGCATGAGAAGAAGTTGGTCAAGGATCCAGAAGCGTTCCGTATGGAGGCCCGTTTTAAAAATTTGGCTGATAAGCTGCAGGCAGGACCGTATCAGATTGAAGGAGGCCTTAGCAATAGTCAGATTGTTGATGTTATGGTGAAGGGTCATATCAAGCAAATCCGTTTTACTGTACCAGAGGGATTTACTGTGGTTAAGACGGCGAAGAAGCTGGAGGCTGAGGGATTAGGTAAGGCAGATAAATTTATTGCCGCGGCGAAGGATTATGCTCCTTATGCCTATATGCAGACGGATAATCCGAATGTTTTATTCAAGGCAGAGGGTTTCATCTTCCCTGCAACTTATGACTTCCCTGTGGGCATCAGCGAGGAAGAGATGCTGAAAATCATGGTGGAGCAGTTCGATAAGAAAATGCAGGAATCAGGTGTAGCCAAAACTGTGCAGGAAAAGAATCTGAATATGCGTGATGTAGTGAATATGGCGGCCATGGTGGAGATGGAAGCCGTATTTCCTGAGGAACAGCCCCGTATTGCCGGCGTTTTTCTGAAGCGTGTCGCTATCGGGATGCCGATTCAGTCTGATACAACTATTCAATATATTTTAGGTGCACAAAAAGAAATCATTACTTTTGCTGATACTGAAATTCAAAATCCGTATAATACTTACCAAAATATGGGCCTGCCGCCAGGACCTATTGCTAGTCCGGGACTGAAAGCTATTCAAGCTGTATTGGCACCGGAGGATAATGAATATTTATATTTTGTGGCAGAAAAGGACGGACATCATCGTTTTACCAAGACCTATGAAGAACATTTACAGGCAATTAAAGATATAGGATAATTTTGGGGGTATTCAATGACTAGATTACAAGCAAAACCGGAGCTTTTGGCACCGGCAGGTAGCATGGAAAAGGGCAAGATGGCTCTTTTATATGGTGCTGATGCTATTTACCTCGGCGGTAAGTTATTTGGCTTGCGTGCCTTTGCTAATAATTTCGATTTAGCAGAGATTGCCGAGATGGCAGAATATGCACATAAATTAGGTAAAAAGGTTTACGTTACCGTAAATATTTTTGCCCATAATGATGAAATTAATCAGCTGCCCGATTATTTACGTGGCTTGGAGGCGGCTAAAGTAGATGCACTCTTAATCAGTGATTTGGGCGTATGGATGACTGCTAGAGAAACAGTGCCGAATATGCCGTTACACGTAAGCACTCAGGCTAATACTACTAACTTCGCCGGTGTTCAGGCTTGGGAAAAGCTTGGTGCTGAGCGTGTCGTTTTAGCCCGCGAACTTTCGCTTAAAGAAATAGCAGAAATCAGCGACAAGACTAATGTGGAATTAGAGGCCTTTGTTCATGGTGCAATGTGTATTTCTTATTCCGGACGTTGTCTTTTGAGCAGTTATTTGACCGGTCGTGACGGTAATCGCGGTGCTTGCACTCAGGCTTGCCGTTGGGAATATAATATGTATAAGCTGGGCGAGCAGAAACGCCCTGGCGAATATTTTGACCTTGAGGAAGATGAGCATGGCACTTATGTTATGAACTCCAAGGATTTATGCTTAATCGAGTATCTGCCCGAGCTGATGCGCGCCGGTGTCTGCAGCTTGAAAATCGAAGGCCGTATGAAAAGTGTGCATTATGTAGCAACTGTTGTCAGTGTATATAGAAAAGCTATTGACAGTTGCTGGAAAGATATGGATAATTATAGTGTACCCGAATCTTGGATTACCGAATTGAACAAGGTGTCCCACCGTCAGTATACTACAGGTTTTGCCATCAGCAAGCCGGACCGTGATGCCCAAGTTTATACTAGCTCTAAATATGAGCAGACTCATGACTTTGTCGGTATCGTCCTCGGCTATGATGCTGCTACTAAGCGTGTAGCCTTTGAGCAACGCAATAATGTGAAGGCAGGAGAGCCTTTGGAATTGTTAATGCCTGATGGAGAAGTAATTCCCTTTGTTCTGCAGGAAATGCAAGATGAAGAAGGCAACGCAATTGACTGTGCGCCTCATGCACAGCAAAAATTTACGGCTTACAGTGAAAAAGAACTGTTGCCGTGCAGTTTATTGAGAAGAAAGGTTGTAGTAAAATAATGAGCGATAATGACCCTGGACCCCACAGTATGATTTACGCACAGGTTGAACCTGAGCGTATTGCCGACGTAAATTGGATTATGGAAGGCTATGAGCATTTGGCTATGGTGAGCACTGTAGATGGCAGTGCCGGCCTGATTAAGTTTTATGCCACCCCCGATACATATTTCGATACAATGGATATTTTAGAAAATATGCCATTTAAGGTAGAAATTGTTGAAAGTTTTGCCAATGAGTGGTAAAATATTTAGGTGATTCCTATCTTTAGGTAATTTTGTGGGAAAAGAGGCAGGATAATGACGCGAATCAATAGAGTTTTGGATGTTATGACCAAACTGAAGGTGGACTGTGTCATTATAAAAGATGTAACCACTATCCGCTATCTTACCGGCTTTACAGGTGATTCCAGCTTGTTTTTCTTTAACGGCAATGACGGTGTCCTGATTACCGACGGTCGTTATACTGAGCAGGCTAAGAATGAAATGAAGCTGTTTAAGGTAATGGAATATACTCCGGTAAACGGTAACAGCATCTGGGAGGCTGCGGCTAAGCTTGCTTTACAGGCAGGCGCTAATGTCATCGGCTTCGATGGTGCTAATTTCAGTTATGCTGATTATGTACTGCTACAGGAACTTGTAGGCGATGTATATATGCAGAGTGTAGATTTCAGCGAAATCCGTATGATTAAGGATAAAAAAGAGCTGGATTTACTGCTGAAGGCTGCCAGCATTGCTGATGAAGCATTTGTTAAATTACTGGAAGATATTGAACCAGGGCGCACTGAACGTTCTTTAGCCGGACGTTTAGAGTATTATATGCGTGCTTTAGGTAGTGAGAAAACTTCTTTTGATACTATTGTTGCCAGCGGTGCCCGCAGTGCACTGCCCCATGGCATGGCATCAGATAAGGTTGTGGCAATAGGTGATTTTATCACCTTTGATTTCGGTGCTGTTTATAAAGGTTATCATTCTGATATGACACGCACCTTAGTATTAGGTATGGCAAATTCCTGGCATAAGGAAATATATACAATCGTTGAAGAAGCACAACTCAAGGGCTTGAAGGCTGCTCAGGCAGGTATGACAGGCAGAGAGTTGGACGCAGTTGTGCGTAAGGTTATCACTGATTGCGGCTATGGCGATTATTATGTACATGGCACGGGTCACGGCGTAGGCCTGGAGATTCATGAAATGCCTAATATCAATAAACGCGGAGATACTGTATTACAAACCGGTATGGTATTTTCCATTGAACCTGGTATATACATTCCCGGCAAAGGCGGGGTTCGTATAGAAGATACTGTTGTTTTGACTGAAGATGGCGCACGTGCTTTAAATGGTGTCAAAAAACAGCTTATTGAAATCGTTTAATTAATTAAAAAAATAATAGGAGGGCTTCTAATGATTTCCACTAATGAATTCAAAACTAACGTAACCGTTACTATCGACGGCGATGCTTGGCAGGTAGTAGAGTTCCAACACGTAAAACCTGGTAAAGGTGCAGCTTTTGTTCGTGCAAAAATGCGTAACCTGTGCACCGGTGCTGTTGTAGAAAACACCTTCAACGCAGGTGTTCGTCTGCCGAAAGCTCATATTGACCGTCGCGAAATGCAATATCTGTATGAATCCGATGGTATGTATGTATTCATGGACAATGAAACCTACGAACAAACCGAACTGAGCAAAGAAACTCTGGGTTCTGCTCTGAACTTCCTGAAAGAAAACATGGATGTTAAAATCATGACTTTCGGTAACCGTGTATTGGGCGTAGATCTGCCGAACACTGTTGAACTGACCGTAGTTGAAACCGAACCCGGCATTAAAGGCGATACCGCTACCGGCGGCAGCAAAAACGCTACCATGGACACCGGCTATGTTGTAAAAGTTCCTCTGTTCATCAACGAAGGCGACGTTCTGGCTATCGATACCCGTACTGGTGATTATATCTCCCGTGCTTAATTTTTAATAGCTTATACAAGCAGCAATGTGTAATACATTGCTGCTTTTTTGTGTGTGGAAGACATTACGGTTCGTTTTACGCACTGCCACTGCTCGGTACAAGAAGAGGCAAGCACGTTGAGCTAAAAGTTAGGTGTACTAACTTAGTTCGGTTGTAGAGTGGTGAGTAATATGATGGCAAAAAAATAAAGCCGATACATATCATAATGTATCGGCTGATTTTTTATTGAGCAATGATTTCTTTAGTGACGACGTTGTAGGCTATATCATTTTCGTGGGGAATGTCGTTAACAACGACGTGACCATGAAAGGCGGCAATTTTAGTTTTCCAGCAATAGGAGCCGCTGTCGGCGGTAATGTTTATATTATTATCGCTGAAATTAAGGTTACCGTTTACATAGGCAGTGCTGTCGGAGTGGTAAACGTCAACTTTATCACATTTGAATTGCATACTGCCGAAGCCAAGGGAGATATTGCCCTGACCATGAACTTCCATGGAGTAGATGTGAACCTGAGTTGCATCACCGGTGATGGTTAAGGTAGTATCATGTACAGGGATTTGGACAAAAACGTTACCCTTTAAATCGTAGACACCGGCAATAGGGTTAAAGGTGCGGCTGTCGCTTTTAATAACGGGGTCTGCGGCGAAGCAGGTGGACACCGTAGATAACAGAAGCAGAAGAACTAAAAAGATTTTTTTCATATTATTACCTCATTGCAATGAAATAGATTTCTGCATTTTTATTTGTTTTTTAGACTTCTAAAATACATTTATTTTTAGTGTAACATTCATTATAGTATTTTTTTACGTATACTGCAAGCGTTATAGGAGAATTTTTTAAGAAATTTTGATGAAAAAAGAGGATTTTATAAAAAAGCATTGAATATAGATATGTGTGAAATAGCTGGCGGAGGATTAAATGAGCATGAACGGAGATTTTGAAAGTTTTAAAGAACAAGTACGCAGTGCCTCTGACATTGTGGAAGTAATTTCCAATTATGTTTCTCTGAAGAAACGAGGCCAGAATTATTGGGGGTGTTGTCCCTTCCATGGCGAAAAGACACCGTCTTTTGCTGTGAATCCTGCTAAGAATATGTTTTACTGTTTCGGCTGTCATGAAGGCGGAGATATCTTCAAGTTTATTATGAAGATTGAAAACTGCGGTTTCGTTGATGCCTTAAAACTACTGGCAGGAAAATATGGCATTCCGGTGCCGGAAAAACAGAAGACTGCTGCGGAGATAAAAAGAGAGCAAAAAAAAGCACGTATTTATGATACGAATGAACTGGCGGCAAGATTTTTCAAAGCATGTCTTTTGCGTACGGAGCACGGAAAGCCTGCATTGGCTTATTTGGCAGGAAGAGGGATTACCCAGGAAATTATCGAACGTTTTGGCATAGGATTTGCTTTAAACAATTTCGGAGCGTTGGTGTCATCCTTAGGGCGGCACAATTGCCCGCCTGAGCTGTTATATGAAGCCGGGCTGGTGGCACTTGGTGAGCGTAATTATTATGATAAGTTCCGCAACCGCGTAATGATTCCTATCAGAAATCCACGTGGACAGATAGTCGGCTTCGGTGGCAGGGTGCTTGATGATAGTACACCTAAGTACTTGAATACCAGCGAAACCGAATGGTTTAATAAAAGGCGTATTTTATTCGGCCTGGATGTAGCGTGGAAGGCTATTCGCAATAAAAAACAAGTTATTGTAGTAGAAGGCTACATGGATGCTATCAGTCTTCATGCGGCAGGCATTGATAATGTTGTTGCTTCCATGGGGACGGCCTTTGCCGAGGAACAGGCAAAGCTATTGAAACGCGCTGCTGAAGAGGTTGTGTTTTGTTATGATAGCGATAATGCCGGACGGCGGGCTTCTGTACGTGCAGTAAGCATTGCCCGTAATGCAGGTATCAAAACGGTACGTGTAGCCGGTGTTCCTGACGGCAAGGATCCTGATGAATTTGTACGGCATAGGGGCAAGGAGGCTTTTGCACAAGTCATTGCGTCTGCTGTAGAAGGTATTGAGTTTCAGATTGAAGAAACGATTTTACAAATAAATGTAACAAATTTAGCAGGAAAAGTGGATGCTGTGTCGAATATCATACCATTCCTTTTAGAATGTACAAGTGAAATCGAGGTTGCAGAGCATATCCGAAGATTGGCTCAACGCTTGACGATTGATGAGGCGTTGATTTTAGGAGAGTATCGGAAGGCCGCACGAAGCGGTAATAAGCAGTCGATGAATCAACATGTAAATGTACAGATTACGCAGAATGAAAGCATAAGCGTTGTGGAAAGAGCAGAGGAATTACTGCTGGCAGTGCTTATCGACACCCCTTCATTATGCGATAAATGTGCAGAAGCAGTACATTCACAAGGGTTTAGCAAGCCTGAACTGCTACAGATTTTCGATGCAATCTGTGATTTAGGAAACAATACTTCTATTGATAAATTAAATGATCGACTTGATCAGCCTGCTCAATCTGTGCTCGCCCGTATTATAACGCGGCAGCTGCCGGACGGCGATAAAAAGCAGATTATAGATGACTGCCTGTTACAGATTAAAAGAGCGGCGCTAGAGCAAGAGTATGAGAAGCATCGTTTGTTGGCAGACGAATATGAAAGGTCTAACGATGAACGGTTTATGAGTGAGTTAATGGAGAGTCAAAGGATAAAATATGAAATCAAAAAACTCTATGGAAAATAAAAAGAATATTGAAGGAGGGAACACTGTGGCTAACAATACTAAGTTGACTCAGGAGCAGCTTGATGCGCTGATTCAAAAGGGCAAGGCACAGAAAGGTGTTCTCACTTATCGTGACGTTATGGATGCCATCAATACATTGGACTCTGTATCTCCGAATTACATCGAGCATCTTTACGAAATCTTTATGAAAAAAGGTTTAGAAGTAGTGGATGATAATTCCTCTGATGATGATGTATTACCGATGACTGACGGTGACGATAACGATACTGAAGAAATCAGCGAAAGCGATTTGGCAAATATGTCTGTGCCGGAAGGTATCAGCATTGATGATCCTGTACGTATGTACCTGAAGGAAATCGGTCGTGTACCTCTGTTGGTAGGCGAAGATGAAATCAAGCTTGCTAAACGTATGGATAAGGGTCGTCAATCCGAACGCATTCTGCTGGGTAAAACGGCAACTTTAGATGCACCTGTATTCAACGGTACCGATAATACTGCTGAGCTGATTGAAAAAATTAAAGAATACATGAAGGACGAATGGCAGATTACCCAAATGCGTTCCGTTTTCCGTGTATTGCAACTGATAAAAAAACGTCAGGCAGAGGGTGTGGGTTATACTGCTGAAGATTATCCTGACCTGATTTTTGAATTCACTAAAGATGAACGTCTGCATCTGCAACGCCTGATGGTAGAACAAAAATGTTTAATCCGCGATTGCGAGAAGGTAGAAGTTAACCGTCCGACTAGCGATAAGGATGTACATAATCTGTATCAGCTGAAAGCATTGCTGGACGAAATCAAAGCACGACTGGCTGACGGCCGTGAAAAAGATATGGATGTAGCCGAAGCTTATATAAATCTGGAAGAAGATTATGAAAAGCTGCTGAAGGCTGTTCGTAAACAAGGCAACGACGCTAAGAAATGTTTGTCCGAAGCTAACCTGCGTCTGGTAGTAAGCATTGCTAAACGTTATGTAGGACGCGGTATGCTGTTTTTGGATTTGATTCAAGAAGGTAACTTAGGCTTAATTAAAGCTGTAGAAAAATTTGACTACAACAAAGGCTTTAAATTCAGTACATATGCAACTTGGTGGATTCGTCAGGCTATTACCCGTGCGATTGCCGATCAGGCACGTACCATTCGTATTCCTGTACATATGGTAGAAACTATTAATAAATTGATTCGTGTTTCCCGTCAGTTGCTGCAAGAGCTTGGTCGTGAACCGTTGCCGGAAGAAATTGCTAAGGAAATGGATACTACCGTAGATAGAGTACGCGAAATCATGAAAATCGCTCAAGAGCCTGTTTCTCTGGAAACTCCTATCGGTGAAGAAGAAGATTCTCATTTAGGCGATTTCATTGAAGACCACGATGCACCGGCACCTGCTGATGCTGCTTCCTTTACTTTGTTACGTGAGCAGCTGGATGAAGTATTAGAAACTCTTACTTTGCGTGAGAAACGTGTATTGGAATTGCGTTTCGGCTTAGAAGATGGTCGTTCCCGTACTTTGGAAGAAGTTGGTCAGCATTTTGGTGTTACTCGTGAACGTATCCGCCAAATCGAAGCTAAGGCTCTGCGTAAACTGCGTCATCCGAGTCGTAGCAAAAAACTCAAGGATTTCTTAGAGTAAGTATTGACAATATAGTTATTATTGTTATAAAATAATATTGTTTGGTATATGTATGGGCCTATAGCTCAGTGGTAGAGCCGCCGGCTCATAACCGGCTGGTCGTAGGTTCGAACCCTACTGGGCCCACCATTACTTTATATATTCGCCAATGTAAAAGAATAACTATTTGAGACAGTGAGGAAAGTTTCTTCACTGTCTTTTTTTGTTTATAATGACTTTATTATCTTCGGTGTTGATAGCACTGGAGATCTTTTATTTTATCGGTATTAAGAATGTGTTAAATCTTACTGCTAGCGGTATATAGTAAGTTCATAGAGGATTTTGAGTAAAAACTCGGAGTCTGTTTTTATATGCAGTCATATAAAATCTATAAGGAAAGTGATTGTACATTTTAATATAGTCGTTGTTATCAGTAAAAGTAGCATTGCAGATTTTGCAAAAAAATAAATGTTGAAATCTCGATTTTTTTGAGACCACAACATTTATTTTATAGAATCGTTTTTTATAGGGATTGAACCTAAGATATGTAAAGAGGCTTTTAGCCGAAGAGCAAACGGGTAGTTTTACTTGTTTCGTTGATATCACGAATATGTTAGATTTTACCAATGCAGGAAATTTATAATAACTTGAATCATAATTTCTTTTTCTTCTGGGCGTGATTCTGCAATCATAAGGGTGATGGCAACAAGGGCACTGTCGCTGATAATTTTATTACCATCGTTATATAGTGCGTTATTTTGGTTAAGAAAATACAAGAACAGAGCTGCTGCGATACGCTTGCAACCATCATTAAATGGATGGTCCTTTACTAAGAAATAGAGCAGGTTGGCTGCTTTTTCTTCTAGTGATGGATACGCATCCTGACCAAAGGCACTTTGATAAATGGCGGATAAAATACCCTCTAATTTTCCAGACTCTTTTTCTACACCGAATACGTCTGATGTTTGGCTGAATTTCATGCTTTTTATAAGCTTCATACATTCATCATATTTAAGTAGATAAGAGCATTCAGAACCTTCAGGTATAGCAACGCATTGATGATCATAAGCATCAAGCAGTTCTAAAGAACGTGAATACTCTTGAACAACTTTCAAAACATCTTCTGCATCAATACCAACAAGACCGCCTATAATATTAGATTGTATCTGCACTGTTTTATTTAACACAGCTAGACGTTTTTCATTTAGAGCATATCCATCTGTTAAATACTGCCTGAGGACATTGGTTGCCCACTTGCGGAAAAGAACGCCACGAGGAGACTTTACACGGTAGCCAACGGAGATAATTACATCAAGGTTATAGTAGTCTACTCTATATGTTTTATTATCAGAAGCAGTTGTTGCAAAATTTGCAACAACTGAATGACGTTCTAGTTCGCCTTCAGAAAAGATATTTTTTATGTGTCTGGATATGGTTGATTTATTTTTGTCAAATAAATCTGCGAGTTGGTCTAAAGATAGCCATACAGTATCTTCTTCTGGTGAAATATTAACTTCTAGTTCTAATTGCTCATCTTTAAAAGTAACAATGTTAGTCATTAGTAAAAATTCCTTTCCCGATTTTAAATGATAATAATTTATAACCGTTTCATTTCCATCTTTCCTTATAACGCCTTTGGTAAAAATGGTACTTTTTGAAAATCAAAATGGGTAAATTTTATAGAATTCGTTTTCGAATAGATTATCAGGTATTTTGTAGCTTAGAATTTTCCTAGGTAATAAATTAAACAAATCAGCTGTAAGAGGTCACAATGGACTATTTTTATTCTGTTTTCAAGGTGTGCAATTTCATTTT
>UQWU01000013.1 GCA_900544885.1 uncultured Phascolarctobacterium sp.
CGGATACAAATCACCTGATGATCTATTCGAGAATGAGCTTGATAAGATTTATGCAGCTTGATTTTTAAAAAGTGTGCAACTTCTTATTGCAATTTAGGAAAATAAAAAAACTGTATCTCAACGTACTTTTTTTGTACATTAAGATACAGTTTTCAGACTTTTTTGCTATTTAAGTACCACTTTTAACCCTGATAAATGATTTGAAAGACAGTACTAAAACATTATTTGTATTTATAATAATTAAAACTTATTATTTACCAGTTCTGCCACGTTTTGTAAAAGGAATATTTTTTGCACACAGCGGGCAGTTGTTAGGATCATAGGTTTCAACGTTCAAATGCAGCAGAGCTTCGGTACGCACACCGAAATCTACTTTACCGCCGCTACGGTCAACCAACAGACCTACGCCAACTAATTCGCCACCATGTTCTTTAACAACTTCCATAACTTCTTTAACGCTGCCGCCGGTAGTAACGATATCTTCAACTACCAGTACACGGGTGCCTGAAGGAATTTGGAAACCACGACGCAGAGTCATTTTGCCGTTTTCACGTTCGGTGAAAATAGCACGGGTACCCAGAGCTTTACCTACTTCATGAGCCAGCAGGATGCCGCCGGTCATAGGACCAACAACTAATTCTACATTATCATTTTCATAACGGCGTGCAATTTCTTGGCACAGACGTTCAGTATATTTAGGATGTTGCAGTACGTTGAATTTTTCAACATACATCGGGCTGTGCAGACCGCTGGTCAGCAGGAAGTGACCATGGAGAACTGCTTCAGTTTCTTCGAGCATTTTCAAAACATCTTTTTCTTCTAAAATTGCCATTTGCATTACACTCCTTTGATTTCTTCTACAATAGCTAAAGCTGCTTTTTGTCTGTCCTCTGCTTTAGTAATAGGACGACCTACAACGATATGGCTGGAACCATTTTTAAATGCACCTGCAGGGGTAGCAACGCGGCTTTGGTCATCTAAAGATGCACCTGCCGGACGTACGCCAGGAGTAACAATCAAAAAGTCTTCGCCGCAAGCTTCACGGATACCTGCTGCTTCACGCGGAGAAGCAACAACGCCATCCATACCTGCTGCTTTAGCCAATTTAGCCAAAGCAATAACCTGCTCAGCAATAGTATTTTTATAGTTCAGATCAGCAAATTGCTCATCATCCATACTGGTTAAAATAGTAACTGCAATCAATTTCGGTGCCGGACGGCCGCTTTTTTCTGCAGCTTCATGTACAGCCTTAACAGCTTCGGACATCATCTTCTTGCCGCCTACTGCGTGTACATTCATCATATCAGCACCCAGGTCACTGAGTACAGTCAAAGCATGAGCAACAGTATTAGGGATATCCTGTAATTTCAAATCTAAAAATACATGCTTACCCTGCTCTTTTAAGAAACGAATAATTTCGCTGCCTACAGCATAATACAGTTCCATGCCTACTTTATAGTAGCTTACGGAATCACCTAATTCTAAAACGCACTCTTTAGCTTGTTCAAAAGTAGGAAAATCCAAAGCAACGATTAAACGGTCATCATGTTGCATCATAAATTAGTCCTCCTAAAAAGTTTCAAGTTTTTGGAAGTCTTGCTCTTATTTGTTGAAAATCGGCATACTTGCTTTGCCGTTCGGTAAAGCAAGACCAACGATTTCATTAATGTTTTGGTAATTATGACGGTCCAGATATGCTAACATACCATAAGCAATGGTTTCAGCAATATCAGGATGCACAAAATTAGCAGTACCTACAGCAACTGCACTAGCACCTGCCAGCATAAATTCAATTGCATCCTCCGCACACATAATACCGCCCTGACCGATAATAGGTACATGCACAGCTTGTGCTACTTGATAAACAAGACGTACTGCTACAGGACGTACAGCAGGGCCGCTCAGACCGCCGGTGATATTACCCAGTACAGGTTTTTGACGTTCGATATCAATTTTAGTACCTAAAAGAGTGTTAATCATAGAAATTGCATCGGTGCCGGCAGCTTCTACAGCTTTAGCCATGGATACAATATCAGTAACATTCGGAGACAGTTTGGTAATAACCATTTTAGAAGTATTTTTCTTTACTTGTTCTACTACAGATGCTGCAGCTTCCGGACAAGTACCGAAAACAATTCCGCCTTCTTTAACGTTCGGGCAGGAGATGTTGATTTCCAAAGCATCTACACCATCAACGTCCAAGCGTTTGGCAACTTCACCATATTCTTCAGGAGTATGGCCATAAATATTTACGATTACCGGCACGTCATATTTACGCAACTCCGGCAAAGTATGTTCTAAGAAATATTCGCTACCAGGATTTTCCAAACCGATGCAGTTTAACATACCGGACGGAGTTTCAACTGCACGTTGACCTTTATTACCTGCAGCAGGCAGAAGAGAAGTACCTTTTACAGTTACAGCACCTACTTTTTCCAAATCGAGGAAATCAGTAAATTCCAAACCAAAACCAAAGGTACCGGAACCGGTAGTTACAGGAGTCTGCATTTTTAAGCCGGCAATATCAACTGCCAAACGGCCATCATACAAAGACTTTACCATTCGCCTACCTCCTCAGCCCAGAACACAGGACCATCCTTGCAGACCTTAATGCGTTTGCCGATGCCTTCGCAGGCACAGGACAGACACGCACCTAAACCGCAAGCCATGTATTTTTCTAAAGATACCTGACATTTAACACCTGCTTCGAGGCAAGCATTAGCAACTGCACGCATCATCGGCACAGGACCGCAGACATAAACGCAGTCATAGCCGCCTTCTTTTAACAGCTCGGGCAGTAAAGCCATAACGGTACCTTGAGTACCTAAAGAACCGTCATCAGTTGTCAGATACATTTCTTGGCATAAACCTTCATACAGTTTAGTCCAGAAAAGCTCTTCCGCACTGCGCCCGCCCATCAGGATATCAGCCTTACCTGCACCGAAGCCTTCTGCTAAAAAGAGCAACGGAGCCAGACCTAAACCACCGCCGACGAGGAGCGGTTTTTTAGCCTGCATATCAAAGCCACGACCCAAGGGACCAACGATACTTAACATATCGCCTGCACAGGTGTCAGCTAAAATATTGGTACCTTCACCGATGATACGGTAAATCATGGTGAAAGTGCCTTCTTCTTTATGTACTTCGGCTACGCCGAAAGGACGGCGCAGCAACGGAGCTGTATTTTTACATACCTGAACATTGACAAACTGTCCGGGGACAGCTTGTTCAGCAATTTCAGGCGCATAGACAGTAATTAATTTAGTAGTGCTGTTAAGAACACGTTGACCAATAACCTTGGCTTCTGCTATGGTCTTAGCCATGATCAATCCTCCCAGCTTAAGCTCAAATCTTGCAATGCTACTACGTTAACGATACGACGACGACGCATTGCACTCATAACGCGTTGCAGTTCACGTGCAGTATCTAAAGAAGTCAGGCAGGCAATAGCATGCTCAACGGTGGAACGACGGATTTTGAAACCATCACGTTCTGCATCGCGGCCATGATTAGTAGTATTAATAACCATGCTGATGCGACCGGATTTAATATCATCCAGAATGTTCGGATGACCTTCGCTTACTTTAGTAGCTACTTTTACAGTAACACCTTTTTCTTTCAAGAACTTAGCAGTACCGCTAGTAGCGATAACTACATAACCCAGATCTTCAAAGCCTTTAGCAATTTCAGCAGCTTCTTCTTTATCCATATCTGCAACAGTCATGAGAATGGAACCTTCATGGGGAACTTGGATACCGGATGCCAGGCAAGCTTTATACAGTGCACGGCTGAATTGGTAATCGCAAGCCATAACTTCACCAGTAGATTTCATTTCAGGCCCTAAGGTGATATCAACATTGGACATTTTGTTGAAGGAGAATACCGGAGCTTTTACAGCATAGTAGTCCGGGAACAAACGCAGACCAGGAGTAAAGCCTTGCTCACGGATAGATTTGCCCATAGCACATTTAGTTGCTACATTAACCATCGGTACACTGGCAACCTTACTCATGAACGGTACGGTTCTGGAAGAACGCGGGTTAACTTCAATTACATATACTTGTTCGTCACGAACGATGTATTGAATGTTAATCATACCTTTTACTTCCAGGCCCAGAGCCATTTTATTGGTATATTCGATAATAATTTGGATTACGGATTCGGACAAACTGCGCGGCGGATATACAGCGATGGAGTCGCCGGAGTGAACGCCTGCACGTTCAACGTGTTCCATAATACCAGGGATCAACACTTCTTTACCGTCGCAGATAGCATCAACTTCTACTTCAGTACCTTGCAGGTAATGGTCAACCAGAACAGGATGTTCAGCAGATGCTTTTACAGCACTGGACATATAGTGTTTCAGTTCATCGTCATTATAAACGATTTCCATAGCACGACCGCCTAATACATAGGAAGGACGAACCATAGTAGGATAACCTACATCATGAGCAGCTTTTAAAGCGCCTTCGGTATCGAATACAGTATGACCTTGCGGACGAGGAATGTCGCAGCTGGTTAAAAGTTCGTCAAAACGTTCACGGTCTTCGGCACGGTCGATGGAATCAACGCTGCTACCTAAAACTTTTACGCCGGCTTTAGCCAGAGGACCTGCCAAGTTAATAGCAGTTTGGCCGCCGAATTGAACGATAACGCCTTCCGGTTTTTCTTTATCGATAACGTTCAGTACGTCTTCTACAGTCAGAGGTTCAAAATACAGCTTATCTGCAATATCGAAGTCAGTAGAAACGGTTTCCGGGTTATTGTTGATGATGATGGTTTCATAACCCAGTTCTTTCAGAGCCCATACACAGTGTACGGAGCAGTAGTCAAATTCTACGCCTTGGCCGATACGGATAGGACCGGAGCCCAGAACAACTACTTTTTTCTTATCAGAAACTTCTACTTCATCTTCAGTTGCATAGCAGGAATAGTAGTACGGAGTTGCTGCTTCAAATTCTGCAGCACAAGTATCAACCATTTTATATGTCGGTAAAATACCCCAGTATTTACGCAGATCTCTGATTTCACTTTCAGTTTTACCTACGCGGCCGGCAATAACGCTATCGGCAAAGCCCATTTTCTTAGCGCTACGTAACAGACTGGCAGTAAATTCATGAGTTTCCAGTGCTTTTTCCATCTTAACGATGTTGTTGATTTTGCACAGGAACCATTTATCGATTTTAGTAATATCATGAATATCATCAATGCTGATACCACGACGCAGAGCTTCTGCAACAACAAAGCAACGTTCGTCGTCGATTCTTCTGATGCGTTCGTAGATTTCTTCATCAGATAATGCTTTCAGTTCGGGCATTTCCAAGTGAGTCAGGCCGATTTCCAAAGAGCGGATAGCTTTCAATAAGGAAGCTTCCATGGAACGTTCAATAGCCATAACTTCTCCGGTTGCTTTCATCTGAGTACCTAAGGTACGATCAGCAGTTACGAATTTATCGAAAGGCCAACGCGGGAATTTTAAAACGATATAGTCGATAGTAGGTTCGAAGCAAGCTTTAGTAGTTTTAGTAACCGCATTTTCGATTTCATCCAGATTGTAGCCCATAGCAATTTTGCTGGTAACTTTAGCAATAGGATAACCGGTTGCTTTAGAAGCCAAAGCGGAACTACGGCTTACACGCGGGTTAACTTCGATTACATAATAGTTTTCAGAATAAGGATCTAAAGCCAATTGTACGTTACAACCGCCGACAACACCCAATTCACGAACGATGTCGATGGAAGCTTGACGCAGCAGATGAACTTCGCGATCGTTTAAGGTTTGTGCAGGAGCAACAACGATGGAGTCACCGGTATGTACACCAACAGGGTCCAGGTTTTCCATGGAGCAGACGGTGATGCAGTTGTCAGCAGCGTCGCGGATAACTTCGAATTCGATTTCTTTCCAGCCGGCAATGCTGCGTTCAATCAAGCATTGACCGATAGGGCTGTAACCCAGACCTTTTTGCACGATATCAATCAAAGTTTCTTCATCGTCAGCAATACCGCCACCAGTACCACCTAAAGTATAAGCAGGGCGTACAATCAAAGGATAACCGATTTCTTTACCAAACTCGCAGGCTGCTTCAACAGTTTCTACGATAGTGGATTCAGGAATAGGTTGGTTGATTTTTTCCATGGTTTCTTTGAACAACTCGCGGTCTTCACCACGTTTGATTGCAGAAACCTGAGTACCCAAAAGACGTACGTTGTATTCTTCCAAAATGCCTTTTTCTTCTAAAGTCATAGCCATGTTCAGACCAACTTGGCCGCCCAAGGTTGCTAAGAGAGAATCAGGACGTTCACGTTTAATAACAGTTTTTAAGAAATCAATGTTAATAGGTTCTACGTAAACACGGTCAGCCACGTTAACATCGGTCATAATAGTAGCAGGGTTACTGTTAACCAGAACTACTTCCAGGCCTTCTTCTTTCAGTGCGCGGCATGCTTGAGTACCTGCATAGTCAAATTCGGCAGCTTGACCAATGATAATAGGACCGGAGCCGATAACGAGAACTTTCTTTATATCTTTAAGTTTCGGCATAATTAACGACCCTCCATCAAATCAACAAAATGTTTAAATAAATAGTCATGACCGCCAGGGCCAGGGCAAGCTTCCGGATGATATTGTACGGAGAAAGAAGGATGTTTAGTATATTCCAAACCTTCAACAGTACCATCATTCATGGAAACATGGGATACTTGGATATCCTTACCTGCTAAAGATTTTTCATCTACAGCATAACCATGGTTTTGAGAACTGATATAGATACGGCCGCTGCGCAGATCTTTAACCGGTTGGTTAACACCGCGATGACCGAATTTCATTTTATAAGTTTTAGCACCGTTTGCTAAAGCCATCAGCTGATGACCTAAGCAGATACCGAAAATCGGGCATTTGCCCATTAATTGTTTAATATTTTCAATGATTTCCGGCAGGTCGGACGGATCTCCAGGGCCATTGGACAGGAACACACCGTCAGGATTGCAAGCTTTCACTTCTTCAGGAGAAGTGAAAGCCGGGAATACAGTCAGACGTGCATCAAAGCTCAAGAGGAAGTTAATAATATTTTGTTTGATACCAAAATCAAGTACAGCAATGTTATATTTACCATCACCTAAAGTATAAACTTCTTTAGTGGTTACTTGTTCAACTTGATTATGTACAGCAGGAGTATTCAGCAGAGCTTCTACTTCTTCTTGCGGCATTTCAGCAGGTACGATTACACCTTGCATAACACCGTTGTCACGGATTTTGCGGGTAATAGCGCGAGTATCAACGCCTACCAGAGCAGGTACATCCTGTGCTTCCAGGAATTGCTCTAAAGTTTCTTCGCTACGCCAGTTGCTCGGAGTATCGCAAAGCTCACCGATAACGAAACCTTGGAAGAAAGATTTTTTATTTTGGTTAAACATTGCATTGCAGCCATAGTTGCCAATCAGAGGATAAGTCATAACAACGATTTGACCGCAGAAAGACGGGTCGGTCAGGGTTTCTTGATAACCACTCATACCGGTAGTGAATACAACTTCACCTACTGCATTGCGTTTACCGTACAAAGTACCTTCAAAAACGCTACCGTCTTTAAAAACTAATTTACCTTTTTTCAGTGTTTTGTGCATACTACACCATCTCTCATTACAAATTTACCATGCAGCATAGTAGCAACTGCTTTGCCTTTGCAAGCCTTGCCTTCATACGGAGTGAATTTGCCGCGGGTATAGAATTTAGAACTGTCAACAGTCCATTCTTTATTTAAGTCCATTACAGTGATATCAGCAACGCCGCCCTCTTTCAAGGTACCGCCTTGCAGTTTGAATAATTTTGCAGGTTCGCAGCTCATTTTGCTGATAATAGTATTTAAATCAAATACATGAGTGTGATATAAATCGGTCAGCATAACGCCTAAAGAAGTTTCCAAACCACAGAAACCATTGGGAGCATAACGGAATTCAACATCTTTTTCTTCCGGTGCATGAGGAGCATGGTCGGTAACGATAGCGTCAACAGTACCGTCTAAAACAGCTTCACGCAAAGCTTGTACGTGGTCCCAGCTACGCAGCGGAGGACTTACGCGGGTTGCAGAGCTGTAGTTTGCGCAAGCTTCATCAGTTAAGGTTAAGTGATGAACGGTAACTTCACTGGTTACGTTTACGCCTTTCTTTTTATATTGACGAATAATATCAATAGCACCTTTAGATGCTACGTGGCAGATATGTACATGTGCACCGGTATATTCAGCGATAATGCAGTCACGTGCAACAGCGATATCTTCAGAAATGGAAGGTACGCCGGGAACGCCGATTCTTGCGGATACTTTACCTTCATGCATATAGCCTTCTGCAGCCAATTCAGGATCTATTGCATGGCACATGAGCGGTTTATCAAATGCACTGATATATTTAGCAGCCAGTACAAACAGGCGGGAGCTATCTACATAATGACCGTCATCAGAGAAGCCCATCGCACCTTTTTCTGCCATATCGCCCATTTCAGCCAGTTCTTGGCCTTTTTCGCCTTTGCTGATAGCGCCGATAACTTCTACATTAGCATAGCTTTCTTCAGCAGCACGTTGTTTGATACCGCTGACAATAATAGAATTATCAACAACAGGTTTAGTATTAGGCATACAAGCAACAGTGGTAACACCACCTGCTGCAGCAGCTTGAGTACCGCTGATGATATCTTCTTTAGCTTCTAAGCCGGGTTCACGCATATGGGTATGCACGTCAATCAGACCAGGAGTTACAACCAGTCCGGTTGCATCAAACACTTCATCGGCTGCTTCAGTAATACCGGTGCCCAGGGTTTTGATTTTGCCATCCTCTACCAGGATATCCATTACTGCATCTAAGTTTTGGCTGGGATCTACAACCCTACCGTTTTTAATCAACGTTTTCAATGTGTTTACCTCCTGTTAAAGTCAAGAATAAAAGTGCCATACGTACTGCTACGCCGTTTTGTACTTCAGTACGGATAGCTGCATTATCACAGTAGCCAACTTCCCAAGAAATTTCCAAGCCACGGTTCATCGGACCAGGATGGAGCACAGTTACATCAGGTTTAGCCAGTTTCAAACGGTTTTCGTTCAAGCCGAAGATACGTGCATATTCACGCGGAGAGGGGAACAAACCTTTCTTTTGGCGTTCCAATTGAATACGCAGAACGTCGATAACGTCAGCACCTTCGATTGCTTCTTCAACACGTTTGTGGACAGTTACGCCCAAAGATTCAATATCATGAGGCATCAAAGTCATCGGACCTGCAACATGGACATCAGCGCCCATTTTAGTCCAAGCAGCGATATTAGTACGAGCAACACGGCTGTACAGGATATCACCGAGAATAGCCATTTTCAAGCCCTTCAGATTTTTACCTTGCTCACGCAGAGTGAACATATCCAGGAAGCCTTGAGACGGATGAGCATGTGCACCGTCGCCGGCATTAATGATTACAGGGTCTGCAACTTGAGCTGCATATGCTGCTGCGCCTTCAATAGGATGACGCATAACGATTGCATCGCAAGCCATAGATTGTACGGTCAAAATTGTATCGCGCAGGCATTCACCTTTTACAACGCTGGAGTTGCCGGTAGTAATATTTACTACATCAGCACCAAGGTATTTACCTGCCAGTTCAAAGGAAGTACGTGTACGGGTACTGGGTTCATAGAACAGATTGATAATAGATTTGCCACGCAGAGAGGGCACCTTTTTAATATCCCTCTTCATAATCTTTTTCATTTCCTCAGCAGTTTTGAGCACCAGTTCGATTTCTTCAACACTGAGGCTTTCCAGATCCAGTATATCTCTGCCAATCAGAGATACATTTGATTTTGCCATTAGCTTTACCTCCCATAAAATGTTTACTAAATAAAAATAAAAAGCCTTCTCGTCCCCATGAAGGTACAAGAAGGCCTTGTTAATCAACAATCAGCATAACCTTGCAGTCTCACGGGACCAATTTAAAGGTACATTTGCGTTATGTATATTTTACACCCATACAGGCTTTACGTCAAATATTTAATTAAAAAATTTTCCGTTTTCATGTATGCATCTAAAAATAAAATTGCCTATAACCTATTTTCACCATTGTAAATTTATAGTAAAATTAATAGATATGGTTTAAAATTTTTTCTTGATACGATATACTCAACTCCATAGGAAAGGATTAGTGACTAATGCGTAATACTATCATCGACAATATCCGCGGCATCTGTATGCTTGGCGTTATCGGCATTCATATCGGCAGCTTAGCACTAGCACCGAATAATTTTACTCTATACTGCTTTTTAGAAGTACTGAGCCGCTACAGCGTTCCTGCCTTCTTCTTTATCTCCGGCTACGGCCTCTGCTGCACCGACAGAACGCTTTTAAGCGGTGGCAAACTCAACTATCTGCAGTTTATGAAGAAACGTTTGCAAGGTGCAGGTCTTCCCTATTTCAGCTGGTCCATATTTTACCTTATTTATTTCTGGCTGATTCTGCCGCCAGGATTCATCAGCTGGCGTCCCTTGAACGTAGCTTTTGTGCTTTTCTTCGGTCTGGCCTGCTATCATCTGTACTTTATGGTTATCCTTCTGTGGTTCTACGCTCTTTATCCCTTGTGGCGTACCCTTTTACGTGGTATCCTGCGTTATAGTATTCCCGCAGGTCTTGTATTGCTCTTTGCTTTCCAATTAGGCTTCAACTGGTGGACCACCCATCCCGGTCTGGACGTCAGCCAATGGAATGTATTATGGAAGAACTTCTTCAACTACCGTTTAAATTACTTGCCGCTGCATTATCTGTTGATCTTCATGAGCGGCTGCTTAGCAGCAGTACATTGGGATAAGCTTTTAGGACTGCTCCGTAAATACGCTCCTGGAGTAATTGCTTTATATGCTCTCTCTATTGCTTGGTTCGTCGGCAGCAGCTATCATGCTTTCACTTATGAAAATTACAGCCTGCTGGACATTGCCAATACCTATCATCAGCTTAGTCCCCAGGGCTTAGTTTATACTGTCTGCTCCCTGCTCTTCTTCTGCCTAGCTTTGGATTGGCTCGAACGCAAAAGCCAAAATGCCGATACATCTCTTATCCTGCGTAAACTGCAAGCGGCCATCACCGTACTTTCTGCCAATTCCATGCTCATTTATTTTATTCATCCGCTTATTTTAGATTGGCTGAGCAGCCTGTATAATTACTTCGGTATTATTATGACCGTCAAAAAAGTCTGCTTCTCCTATGTACTGTTAGTTGCAGGCTCACTTCTCTTGAGTATGATTTTAACTAAATTATTTGCCCGCAATAAATATCTAAGCCTGTACTTTACAGGTAAAGCGCACAAAAAATAAATATTATTTAGAGGTAACACCATGACTAAAACTTTAAAATATTATTTATCTAAAGGTTACGATAAAAAAACAGCAGAATATTTCTTGAAAGGTAAAAGGACCATCAAAACTATTAAACCCAATGATGACTATTCTTTACTAATTACCTTTGATAACGGTGAACAAAAACTGTTTGATGTTGCTCCGCTTATAGAAAAAGGTTGGATATTTACACACATCCAACAAATTGAAATTTTCCGACATGTTTATTTAGATAATTTCGGCTGCCCTGCATGGGATATAAATCCTAATATCAATGGCAAAAATATCTTAGAAAACAAAATAGATATATCAGCTGACAGATGTTATATTGAAGGTATTCCTGTGAAAGACATCTAAGTTAGCCGGAGGCATTTCGCTTCCGGCTAATTTTTTTGTTGAAAAGATAGTAAACCAAAAACTGTTCAAACTATTACAAGAAAAAAAGCCAAAATGAGTAAGCTTATTATAAAGCACTCAAGCTTTTTCACTTCTCCTAAACTCTATTTTTTCCGCTTAGCCTAAAACCTTTTCCCGCAACAGCTCAAAGAAAGTTTCAATACTATTATTATTGACATATACTAAGCGTTCTTTATACTCTTTTTTATCACGTTCGATATTAATATTTTCCTTGATTTTGAAATATTGGGTATGAGAACAATGCTGCGTATTAAAGAAAATCAAATCCGCCGTTTTTAAAATATTAACATTAAAGTTAACGTTTTCATGGTCGATATAAGTAAACTTCGGATATTTTTCTTTAATCTTGTTCTGCCAATTAGCATGACCACCGATAACCAAAACCTTCATTCCCCGTAAAGCACGTTCCAGCTTATCACAAACACTGGCAGGAAGTTTCGGCTTCGGCTCTACAGTTACCGTTTTTTCTATCTGCTCTACTTCCTTATTACCCGGTAGAGTATCCGCCTCCAACTTCAAGAAATCTATCCAATTGATAATACTCTTATACTTTTCCTGTTGCTGTTGATATAAAAGCAGCAATGTTTCATGCTTCTTAACCGCCAAAGCAGCCTCCGCCTGACTATTCGCTAGCTCTTGTTGCAAAGCTTCCACCTGCATAGTGAATAAATTATTATCCTTTGCTAATTTATCAATCTGCTTTAAGCCCTTATTGCCGTTTAAAGAAGATAATTCTCTATTGCTTTTCTCCAATTCTGCAATACGCTTTTTATACTTTTCACAGACCTCCTGTAAAGTATTAAACTTTTTCAAGGTAATTTTATTTTCCTTGAAAACATCTAATTCCTTTTGGACATTAGCTACCTTTTTATCCGCTTCTGCATCCTTCGCCTCTAATTTATCTTGCAGCTTATCTACATACATAGACAGTCCTTGTAAAATAACCATATATGGATTATTTAACGCTGAATCTTCTAAAGAGCCATTATATTTTTCAAAAAACTCCAAACCGATAGCCTTGCAAATTTGACTGATACGTTTTGCAGGCATTGCTCCCTCAATCTTGTCCACTAAAGACAAGGTTATCAAACCGTGGTCAGCATCCTCCTTTTGCAAAATCAGCTTAGCTTTATAATCTTTCTTTTTGCCATAGGCATGAACAGCAAAAGTTACTTTGTCCTCTTCCTCAATAAGCATCAATCTAAACTCAAGAGCAACCAGAGCTTTTTTATTTTGCAGCTTATACTGACCCTCTTTAAACAAAGGACTGATAATATCCTTAATAAAAACATTGTATTCATCTAAATAACCGACGCTATAATCAAAATCATCCTCTGGTAATGGAATTGGCAAACAATCTGCCAATTCATCGACAAATTTAATATTTTCTATTTCCATTTCCCCATCTCTCCTTATTTTAAGCAAAGTTCTCCATAAACTTAACAAGATATTCTTGAGCATTTTTCGCCCAAAATGCATTCTTTTTCTCCATAACATATTTATCTTCTAAAGATTGCTCTTTATTCAAGTAAACCTTAATACGTTTGCCTACATCATTATACACCTTGTTTAAAGAACGATTAATTTTTTCTTATCTATCTTTATTGAAGATGTCCTTTGCTCTCACTCATTATATAGTATAGCAACATTTTAATAAATTTGCCTTTAAAAAAAGTTGCAAATTATCCTAAAACTAAATATCTAAAGTTTATTAGCAAAAGCAGCAAGCTCATTAAACAACAAAAAACTTCACCTAGCTATTTACAACAACAGCTAAGTGAAGTTTTATTTTTTCTTATTTATTTTGTCCTTGCCATAATAAACGAATCGGTAGATTAGAGGCTCCAGGAGGTGACCAGATAAAATTATATTCCCCTGCTGTCAGCTCGGTAATCTTAGCTGCATCATCGACCTTATTACCAAAGGCCACATCATGCTCAGGTAAAGCAATAAGCTGACGTGTTTTGGTAGTCTTGTTCTCCAACACGCCATAACCGGCAAAGGGTCCGCCAATCGGGCTGATAATAAAACTTACCGGCTTTTCTCCGACAACTGTGAAATGAACATGATAAATAACACCATAATTACCATAGTTTTCTACAGATTTATTATCGGGAACGTCAATTCCCTTTAAATAACCTTCATTTTCATTGTCCGCCAGCTTCAGCATAACAGCAGTGTCAGCACTAATCGGCTGCAACACTTTATAGTTCCAATCACTGTTGTCGAAAGTACCGCGCAAGGGATGCTCATCCATCGGTAAAACAGCTGCATCCTCATTAAAGAGTTCAATATCTTGCTGTGGCTCGCACATCAGCACCGTAACCTGCAACGGCTTATCCAGATGCAAATCTATAATACCTGTCACTAATCTTCCGTACGGTAAAATAACGCCCTTGCCGCTTAACAGCTCTACGCTGCGGGAAAAGCCTAAATTACCTTCATACGGAACCTGAGTATCATCATTAAAGTATTTCTGCAAAGCCTGTTTACCGTCACGCATATAATCATAATGATAACCACCGATGCCGTTACGCAGCATTTTATAATGTGCAGGGCGGAGGTTATCTGTATTCGTCAACAGCACCGCCAGTTTCTTTTTGCCGCCGATATTATTAACGTGATGAAAGAAAAGACGTACATCGCCTTGCACTGTATCACGATATAAAATACCTGTAGCATTAACCATTTCCGGACTGTCGCTGAAAATCAGCTTCGGTCCGCTTTTCTGCAGTTCTGTTTGCGCTGTAGCAGCCTGATAATCCTCGGGGATACTAATCGGCTCCTGGGCTGCTGCCATAGAGCAAGCACTACAGATCATACAAAAAGTAACAATGTTAATAATTCTTTTGAACTTCATTAAAATACCTCTACAAAAATATACACTCCTCCATAGAAAAATGGAGGAGTGAGAGCTGATTATTCAGTTAAGCTGTTTTGATAATCCTGCATGAACTGAGCTAATCCTTTGTCTGTCAGCTGGTGCTTAATCATCTGTTCTAAAACTTTAGTTGGAATAGTTGCAATCTGACAACCGGTCAACATAATTTTTTCTACATGAGCTACACTACGAATACTGGCAGCAATGACCTCGGTTTTTATACCGTAAAGCTGAAAGGCCTTGACGATATTGGCTACTAAAGCCACACCATCGGTACCGATATCATCCAGACGTCCTACGAACGGACTGACATAAGCAGCACCGGCACGAGCAGCCAAAAGAGCCTGAGCCATACTGAATACTAAGGTAACGTTAGTTTTTATGCCTTCCTTGCTTAAAAACTTTACTGCTTTCAAACCTTCGGCTGTACAAGGAATTTTAACAACGATATTGTCAGCAATCTTTACTAATTCATGAGCTTCTCTGAGCATACCGTCAGCATCACTGCTGATAACCTCGGCACTTACAGGCCCCTCTACTAAAGCAGCGATTTCAGGAATTACTTCAGCCTGAGTACGACCGCTTTTAGCAACTAAGCTAGGATTGGTGGTAACGCCATAAACAACACCCCAATCGACAAATCGTGCAATTTCATCTACATTTGCAGTATCCATAAAGATTTTCATAAAACAACGCCTCTTCTTTTCTATTGCCTTTATCAGCTGGAGCTTAGCAGAGGCCTATTACATTGCCAAAAGACTTAGGGCAGAATTACTACTTTGTCTGCATTAGTTTGTGCAGGCAGACTCATAGTCATTGCATTGCTCCAAACCAGCAATTTGTCACCCTGCTGGATTTTATTATAATCCTCGCAAGCATTTTTATCAATAGTAGCAATAATATCATTATTTTTATTAAGAACACGTACACCATTGCCATCTTCAGCAGGAAGTACTTGTGCTACTTCAAAATACATCGGCAAAACTTTTTCTACATCACCAAAAACAAGAGCATAAGCACGTGCTTGAGGCGGCAGGCTACGAGTCATAGCAGAAGAAACATAAGCTTCTACGTGTTGACCAACCTTTAAAGCGGACGGACGACGCAGTTTGCCGTTTTCGCCGTTTACTACATAAGTTGCTTCGCTAACAATAGTTTCTACAGCAAATTTTTGATTGTTTTCTTGTACGGTTACTCTGTCACCGCTGATTTCCACAATAGTACCGCTGATATGTTGGATTTCCGGAGCACGCATTACTTCGGGATTTACATCAAATTCTTGTGCTTGTACAGGAGTTTGCAATACAGCAGCATTTTCTGCAGCCAAGCTAGTACCCATACCTAACGCAAATACGCAAGTCATAACTAAAGCAGCTTGTTTCATCATTTTCATAAAAATCAACCTCCAAAGCATTTATTATTATTAAAATTTATTGTTGTCTTGCTTTATGTTTATTAGTATAACAAAATATTATGGCGAAACAATGTCAATTTGGCTAAATTTTTATTTATTTTTTATTTATGAGAAAAATGGATAGCAGTTTCCACTAAAAAAGCTGCTGCCTTCCACAAGCAGTCCTCATGGAAATTAAAATAATTATTATGATGACTAGCAGCGATTTCTGTACCATACATCATATAAACTGCACGTCCGCCACGCTCCTGCACCCTATCGATAAAATAAGCACAATCTTCACTGCAACCGATATCGGCATGCTCCAAAATTTTTCCGTAGTGGCATTTTTGCTCAGCCAGCACCGCCAGCTCATGAGCCATGGCCTTATCCGCCTTACATACAGAAGCAGCACCTGTCGTTGTCAGCTCCACATCTACATCATATAAGGCAGCACTTGCTTGAAGCATTCGTACAGCTTCCTGCGTCATGAAATCATTAACCTTGGTAGTCGCACCACGAGTTTCCAGCTGCATAAAGGCCTTGTCTGCCACTACATTACGCCCTGTACCTGCGTGCAGTACGCCAACATTAATACGGCTTGCACCATCACTATGACGGGCTATAGTATTTAAGGAAATAGCAGCTTGTGCCGCGGCTAACAAAGCATTCTTCCCCTCTTCCGGTGCTGCACCGGCATGAGCAGCTACACCGGTAAAGGCAGCATCCATTTTGGTAGTCGCCAAAAAACCATCCGTCATCGTTACCAATAAATCATCCTCACAGGCAGCAAATCCCAGATGGCCGCTGAAGAAATAATCAACATCATCAACTACACCTGCTTTGACCATAGCATACGCACCACGCACGCCCTCCTCCGCAGGCTGGAAAATAAGCTTTACTTTGCCAATTAATTCATCCTTATGCTTGGCCAAAAGTTCTGCCACAGCTAAACCAACAGCCACATGACCATCATGACCACAACCATGCATCGCATGTTCATGACGGGAAGCAAAGCCCTCTTGATATGGCAGATGCTTATCATCCTGCGCTTCATCTAAATCATTGGCGTCCATATCAAAACGAAAGGCGATGGTTTTACCAACCTTACCGCTGTCTAAAACAGCTACAATCCCGGTCTTACCACCCTGCATTTTTTCTACTAATTCTGCATCCGCACCTTCATTCAGCGCACGCTGCATATATTTACGTAAGCTGACCTCACTTGGTACACCCATCATAGCAGATCCGTCAATAACATCAGCACCAAAATGCACTATATAACCAAGCTGACGTAATTTTTTAATAACAATACAAGCTGTACGGAACTCCGTCCAACCTGTTTCCGGAAATTTATGTAAATCACGTCTTTGTGCAATAATCTGCGGACTTAATGCTTCCGCCTGCTCCCAAATACTATTCACCTAAGCGCCTCCGTTTATTCAAATAATACTACCTGTTCATCATCAGCTGTCAAAAATACTTCGCCCTGCGGTTTTACTCTGTTCTTATTATTTACCCAAGTACCACAATCGGGACAGTTAATGGAAGAAGACAATAAAGCCCACGCCAAATGCCGTCCGCAGGTCGGACAAATAAATTCTGCCTGCAGTAATTCCTCTTGATGTTTTTTCATAGCAACCAGCCTCCATTATGTTCTTTCATTATAGCACGAACACTAGCGAATGCAAATTACACAAAAAGAACCGCCTGCTTTACAGACGGTTCTTGCTTATATTATTTCACGCACCGATAATAGGTCTGCCCTCCATAGTATTCACTAATTTGGACAGCTCCCATTTAATCGTTTCTTCCGGATGCTGATAATTACCCATATCGCGTAAATCTCTTTCGCGTACTTTTTCCTTCAGGAATTTATCGTCATCCTTTTTATACACAAATAAATCAGCATTGGCTTCTACACGTACATAAGTATCATGGTCCTCAAAATTCATACCGAAGCCGGTCATCATTTGTTCTTCCATATCATAAACACGAGCCACTACTAAAACATCAACTTTACTTTTTTCTGCCAAGGCCTGCAAGGAAGCCTTATCCAGCTTAACCTTACTATTAACAGCCTCACTGACAAGACGTTGAGCCGTACCATCATCAGTAATCTGATAATAAGGAAAATGGTAAGCCCATTTTACTACGGAACGCCATGATTTATACACATCGCCGTTAACGCCTCCATCATGGTCTATGACAACAAAGGCCACCGGTTTCTCCGGAAATTCTGCACGTGCATTCTGCGGTAAAACACATACCGCCATCAGCAGCAATACGGCAACAAAACTAAGAAGCTTAGCTAATTTCTGCATTTCTCTCACCGCCTCAAAATACAACTGAATCAATAGTAAAAATTTATCTTACAGCTTAGAATCAGCAAGAAAGGCTTTTACTGTCTTAATTTGGTAAGCAAAGGCCTTTTGGTAAATATCATTAGGTGCAATCCGTTCACTATCAGTACGTTTAGCCACAACACCGCATAAAGCAGCTGCCTGCAAGCCCAAAGCCTGTGCTGTTACAAACAAGGTTGCTGTTTCCATTTCGTAATTTAAAGCACCCAATTGCTGCCATTCCTTCATAGAGCCACGGAAAACACGGGGCACATAACCGGAAAAGCTATCATATCGCTCCTGACCCGGCCAGAAGGTATCACTGGAAACAGAAATACCTACATGATAAGGCACATCGCATTTTTCTGCTGCACGCACCAAACCCTCAGTCATGGAAAAGCTGGCTACAGCAGGAAAAGCTGCCGGTGCATAATGATGGGATGTACCATCAAGACGCACTGCTGCTTTATTGATAATCACATCACCTAAGTCTACTTTATCCTGAATCGTTCCTGTAGTACCGAAACGCACTACATGAGTAATACCCATTCGTGCTAATTCTTCTAAGCAAATAGCTACAGAAGGTCCGCCCATACCTGTAGAGCAGACTAATACAGGACGTTCTGCAATATAAGTTAAAAAACTGGTATATTCTCGATGCTCAGCAAGGGGTCTGCTATCAGCACCTAAAGCTTCTGCTAAAGGCTGTACACGTCCTGGATCCCCTGGCAGTACTGCCAATGTTGCCCCCTGCAAATCTTTTTTGGCAAAGCCTACATGATATAAAACTTCATCTTCACGGGCATAATTTTTTTCCATTGTTCTGCCTCCCAACTGAGTGCCTATATGCAGACTTATTTCTTATAAACAGCCTTGCTGCCTACATCTAAAGGTGCAAGCTGCATAAAATCGGCAATAGTAGCACCAAGATCAGCGAAAATCTGCATCGGTACTAATTCACCCTTCGTAAAATGTGCACCACTGAACAATACAGGAATTTTTTCACGAGTATGATCCGTACCGCTCCAAGTCGGGTCATTACCATGATCGGCAGTAATCAATAATAAGTCATCCTCCTTGAGCAAAGAAGTAATCTCCGGCAGACGACTATCAAAATATTCCAAGGCTTCGCCATAACCACGTACATTACGACGATGACCATAAGAAGAATCAAAATCTACAAAATTAGTAAAGACGATGGTGTTATCAGGTGCATCCTTTACAGCCTGCACAGTAGCATCCACCAGTTTTTCCAAACCGCCTGCAGGATAATGCTTACTGATACCGCGATGTGCAAAAATATCGGCAATTTTGCCTACAGCATAAACATTGCCGCCTGCTGCAGTCATTTTATCCAATAATGTTGCTTTGGGAGCAGGAACTGCATAATCATGACGATTAGTAGTACGTACAAAATCAGCAGCACAAGTACCTACAAAAGGACGGGCAATGACGCGGGCAATCTTATAAGGCTGTACCAATTTATAAGCAATTTTGCATAAATCATATAAGCACTCTAAGCCAAAGGTTTCTTCATGTGCAGCAATCTGCAAAACACTATCGGCAGAGGTATAAATAATCGGCTTACCTGTTTTCATATGCTCCTCGCCTAATTCCTTAATAATTTCGGTACCGGAAGCATGACATTCACCTAAGACACCTGGTAAATGACCTTCACGTAGCAAATTAGCAACTAATTCCTGAGGAAAGCATTTAGCCACATCAGGAAAATAGCCCCAATCAAAATCTACAGGAACACCGGCAATTTCCCAGTGTCCGCTTAAAGTATCCTTGCCACGGCTGACTTCCTGAGCATAGGTATAAGCACCAAGAGTATGCTCTGCACCTAAATGTGCTGCCAGCTCCTTACCACGGCTGAGTACTGCAGCCTTTTCCAAACCTCGCTCTGCTAAATGCGGTAAATACAACGGCTTAGGCTGCCCCTGTTCATCACGGCGGTTAGCTGCAAACCAATCACAGATATGCCCCAAGGTATCTGCCCCCTCATCACCAAAGGCAGCGGCATCATGGGCATAACCAATTCCGAAAGAATCCATTAATAAAATAATTGTACGAGCCATAAAATCACCTGCTTTCAAAAACACAAAGCATTAGAAGCCTAAATTTTCCCCTACTAAAATAACCTTAATTCTATGTACATTTCTGCAAGTACGAGTAAGCAATACTTGAGAACAAAGGCTGTCAGGCTTTTGACACAACGCACAAATACCGGTTTGAGCACAAGGAGTTGCCAGACCGCTGAAACGTGCTGCATTAATAGTGCCGGCTACATTATGTGCACGAGCGATAGCCTCGTCCACAGTACCGACAACTTTATTTACACCGACAACAACCAGAACCTGCTTAGGCCCGAAAACAAGAGCTGCCACACGATTACCATTGCCGTCGATATTGACTAACTGTCCATCCTTAGTAACAGCATTACTGCTCATCAGATAAGTATCACATAATAAAGACTTACGCATCAGTTCAGTTTTTTCTTCTGCACAAGTAGCTAAATCTCTATCAATAACAGTATAATTCTTTTTTACTGCCTCCAGCAGACCTATTTCTTTAATGGTTACAGAACCGCCCCAAGCTACAACATCCTGCTCAGGAATAAGTGCTAATGCTTGCTTGCACGCCTCTTCTTTCGTCGCACAGTAATAAGCACCGAAGCCACGCTGCTCAAGCATTTTTACTAAAGATGCACCTAATAATCTGTTACGTATAACTTCTGCCTCTTCCATAACAATCGGCCTCCCTTGAGTTTAATCCTCTAAATCACCGATAACGACCTCATCCTTACCGTCTTCCTCTGCCAAAAAAACTGTAATAGCCTCTTTATGAGAAGTCGGTACATTCTTGCCTGCAAAATCAGCACGAATCGGCAGCTCACGGTGACCACGGTCAATCAACACTGCTAATTGGATAGCACGGGGACGACCCATATCGATAACAGCGTCCAACGCCGCACGGATAGTACGTCCTGTATATAATACGTCATCTACCAGAATAATGGTTTTACCGTTTAAATCTACATCAATCTCTGTACCATGAATAATCGGATTATAAGCCAAAGTAGATAAATCATCACGGTATAAAGTAATATCCAACATACCTACCGGTACTTCTACATTTTCAATATCCTTAATAGTAGCTGCCAAACGCTCGGCAATAGGCACGCCACGGGTACGGATACCAACCAGAACGATATTCTCTACACCTTTATTTCTCTCGATGATTTCATGAGAAATACGCACAATGGCACGGCGCATTGCCTTATCGTCCATAATGACGTTTTTCTTAACAAAATTACTCATCTCAGTCACCTCAAATATAAGTATTGCATGTCGACAACATAAATTGTCTGAGAACGCACAAAAGCTATCAGTTAAACTGTCCTAAACGCAGACGGGTAACAATCTTATGCATATCCTCCGGCAAAGGAGCTTCAAAACACATACGCTCACCTGTACGCGGATGCGTAAATTCTAGGGTTTGGGAATGCAAAGCCTGTCCCTGAATAGAAAAAGGTGTTTTCATCGGAGAATATTTGGGATCACCTACCAAAGGATAACCTAAATATTCCATATGCACACGAATCTGGTGTGTACGTCCTGTACGCAGCTTGCAACGGACAATAGTATACTTGCCGAAACGCTCCAGCACCTTGTATTCAGTAATGGCGATACGTCCATCTTCTTTCACCACAGCCATTTTCTTACGGTCATTTTTATCGCGGGCAATCATAGTTTCAATCACGCCGCTGTCAGTTTTTACATTACCACGCACCACTGCCAAATAAGTACGTTTAGCAGTTTTCGCCTGAATCTGCTCCGATAACGAAATATGTGCCGCATCATTTTTAGCACAAATCATAATACCACTGGTATCCTTATCCAGACGATGGACAATACCCGGGCGGATAACACCATTAATACCGGACAAATTTTTACAGTGATACAAAAGGGCGTTAACCAAAGTACCGCTATAATTACCTGCCGCAGGATGTACCACCATACCGCGGGCCTTATTTACAACCACCACATCATCATCCTCATAGATGATATCCAAAGGAATATTTTCCGGCTGCACATCTAAAGGCTGCGGTTCAGGTAAAGTAACGATGATTTCATCACCTTTTTTTACCTTATAATTCGACTTCAGAACCTTAGTCCCCTTCACCGCACGACCTTCCTCCAATAATTTTTGCATATTAGAGCGGGTAACCTCTAAAAGTGCTGCCAACGCTACATCAGCACGTTGACCTGCATATTCCTCCGTAATAATTAATTTTTCTTGTTCTCCAGTACTTCCGTTTGCAAAATGCTCCATATAATCAATCCTACTCCTGTACAAATAGCAATATCAGCCACATTAAATACGGGCCAGATACGAAAATCAAAAAAGTCGATTACTAAACCCTGTCTAGCTCTATCAATCAGATTGCCGATTGCACCGCCGGCAAACAAGGCAGCACCGATGCGTGCCCATAAACCTAACGCATCAATTTCTTTGCGTAAAAACCACATGACAGCGACTACAATTACAGCAATCAATACAAATAACCAACGACTGCCTTCTAACATACCAAAAGCAGCACCAGGATTTAAAATAAAAGTCCAATGGAAAATTCCATCCAATACCGGTACGCTTTCCCCCAACGCAAAATGAGTGACCACATAATACTTTGTTACTTGGTCAACTACAATCATCAATACAGCCAATAAAATGTAAACCATATAATGCTAATACTCCTATTTTATCTTATTAAATATATTATACCACATCTTTGATATTATAATGTATCCTTATTATGAAGTCCGAAAGAAAAAATAGCGTGGAATACCTCTCAGTCACCTTTCGGTGACAGCTCTCCTTACAAGGAGAGCCAGGCAACTACTATTTTGCTTCAGCAAAAGTTGTTACTAACGTGTTCTCTCGTACTCTACACTAACTATTTCTACCGCAGTAAATTAGCACTTCTAACTTCAGCTTAACGAGCTTGCCTCTCCTCGTGAGGAGAGGTGCCGAGTGCAGCGAGGCGGAGAGGTCTTGCTCACGCTTCAGTATCACCTGCCACAAAAAAATAGAGCCATTCCCTCAAATGTCAGCTTGTTAACTGCTCAAGGAAATGGCATTGCTGTACGTTGTTAAGTAACAAGTGTTATTTCTAATTACAATTTATTTTTTATGTAAAAAAGAATAATTAAACAAATCACATATATCTGCTTACTCTTCTGAATCTTTAACTACTTTCTTTCTAAATTTATCTATGCATTCTTGCTTACTATCCTTCCAATTAACCCAACCATTACAAGACTGATTTATTACCAAGGCACCTGCAAAACTCGGAGAACATGCACCCAAATAGTAATCTTCTTTAAGTACGCCATTAGCATCAATGCACATTTTACTTCTTTCAATCTTAACATTCTTAGGCACTCCATAGCCCTCGTTCATACTCAGTACGCTATCTTTCAGAAGAGTCCATGTTCCAGCTTTTATCATAACTTTAGCCTTAATAATTTTATTATCAGACTTTTTATTACGTTCCAAAAAATACTCTCCATCATATATTGCCTGAGCCTGCGTAGCAGCAGCAGCACCAGTAAATATATCCCCCTTTGTTTCATCTTTAGGATAAATAACTTTACCATCAAGAGCAGAAAATAATTGCATAGCAACGTTTACATCAATAGCAAATAACTCTGTATTAGCAATCTGCCTTTGAGCAAAAACCGTATGCATCATTGCTTCTTTATCATCAAAATCATCTACTTCAATAGCTAATTTTCTCTTCAAGCCAACAACATTACAATAACCATTATGCTCTAAATAATACATACGTTTCTCATAATTGTCAGTTTTTGTTTTATCAATCTTGATAATTCCTGGAACTATGGTCGTCATAATATAAATTACGCCTTTCTTAGATTCGGCCATCTAAAACGCTCCCTATTTTTTCTATAAATTTTTAATACAATTTGTGACGCTATCTTTAACAATCAGTATATATCACGATAACTTATATTTAAATTTCTTTATACAAATTATACAAAAAATCCCCCACCAAAAGGCAGGGGAAAATTTGTAGCATTCTAGTATTAGTAGAGTAATTTATTAGCAATAACCAAACGTTGGATTTGGTTGGTGCCTTCATAGATTTGCATGATTTTAGCGTCACGCATCATTTTTTCTACCGGATATTCTCTGCTGTAGCCATAGCCACCCATTACTTGAACAGCATCGGTGGTTACTTGCATAGCAACGTCAGCAGCATAGCATTTAGCCATAGCAGCTTCTTTGGAGAATTCCATGCCTTCATCACGCATCCAACAAGCTTTCAGAACCATCAGACGAGCAGTTTCAACTTTGATAGCCATATCAGCCAGCATAGCTTGAACCATTTGGAAAGAAGCGATAGGTTGACCAAATTGACGACGTTCTTTAGCATATTTTACTGCACAGTCCAGAGCAGCTTGAGCGATACCGACGGAAACAGCGCCAACAAACGGACGAGCACTGTCCAAGGTGTTCATAGCAATACGGAATCCTTCGCCTTCGCGGCCAACACGATAGGATTCAGGGATTACAACGTCTTGCAGGATAAGTTCGCAGGTATTGGAAGGGCGGATGCCCATTTTGTCTTCTTTTTTGCCGATGGAGAAGCCCGGAGTGTCTTTCGGAACGATGAAAGCAGTCAAGCCACGGATACCACCGGATTTACGGGTGTTAGCGAATACCAAGAAGATATCAGCCAGACCACCGTTGGTGATGAACATTTTAGTACCGTTTAAAGTATAGGTACCGTTTTCTTTATTTTTTTCTGCACGAGTGGAAACACCGCCAGCATCACTGCCTGCACCGGGTTCGGTTAAAGCAAATGCAGCCAGACCGCCGTTATTTAAAATGTCGCAGTACATTTTCTTTTGTTCGTCAGTACCAGCCAAAAGAACAGGTACAGTAGCCAAGCTGTTAGCAGCCAGAGAAGTTGCTACGCCTGCACAGCCTTTACCTAATTCTTCATAAATAACAGCTACGGAAACGCTGTCCAGACCAGGACCATCTAATTCTTCAGGAACGATAACGTTCAGAAGGCCCATTTCGTTAGCTTTTTCAATCAAGCCGTCACGCATATGGTTTTCCTTGTCCATATCAGCAGCGTAAGGGGTAATTTCTTTTTCTACAAACTCCCTTACCATCTCTTGTAATTCAAGTTGTTCCTCGTTCAATGCAAACTCCATTATATCCTCCTTAAATTATCCATGGCCTTCACAGCCTTGTTTTCCCTGCTTGATAAACTCGGACAAGCTCACCATTTTGCGGGTATTTCTTCGAATCGTCCGACAACGAACATCGTCGTCAGTATTGTTGCCATTAAAGTATCTTCCGCGTCATACATTTCAGCTTCGATGACCATTGTTGAATGTCCGTTATGACGGATACGGCTTCTTACATAAACTCTACCCGCACTATGAACATTACGGATAAAATTCATACTGAAATTTAATGTGGCGACAGCAGCACCGACACTAGCACCGGTTACGCCCAACACAGAATCTGCTAAAGCAGTAAGCACCCCACCATGACAAATGCCTCGGTGATTAAAATGTTTAAGCGGATCTATATCGATACTTACAACCGCACCACCGCAGGTTATTTCATCAATATGTACACCGAAATTGCACATGAAAGAGTTATAACCATACATTTTGCGAATATAAGCCGGAACATCTTTTACCTGTTCCACCACTGACAATCGCCTCGCTTTCGACAGATGAAAATACTCCTGTCATTATATCTTCAATATTTTACCACAAATTCACAATTAACTCAACTGTTTCATGACTGTTTCATGCAAAAAAATATACTTCGGAAAAAGTTACCTGATGCGTTCTTTTCAGCCTATAAGTTTATATTTTTACAGTTAAATACTTTCATTTTATAGTTTAATAAATAATTACGCTGAAATTTTGACATCTATGTGAAAAAAATTATGCCTATGTTAGAACAAAAACAAAACCCCAGCCAGAAAATTTCTGGCCGAGGTCTATAACTGTTTAAAAATTAATCGATAATGTTTTGTTTGTAATCATGATAGAGAACTTTCAGCTCTTCGATGACTTTGCCCATTTTCAGCTTCAAGGCTGCAGCCTTATCATAATCACCCTTGCTGATAGCTTCGCGGATGCCGCTGAAAATGCTCTTTTCTTCAAAAGAGTCTTTAGCCAGCTTAGCACGCAGCAATTGGATTTTGTGCCACATAGCCAAATCGCAGTCGGTGCAGGTATCTTGTTCATGCAATTTTTTCATATCGATAACGTCTTGATAATTTTCCGGAATCAGACGGTTAATAAGCTCGGTTTTCCAACGAATCAAAGCACCTTGTTTAAAGGATTCGATATATTCTTGTTTCAGAATACCGCCTTGGGTCAAAACTGCAACCTTTTCCGGATATTTTTCAAAGGCACAGAGGTTTTCCCAAACAGTTGCCGGCGGCTCGCCAAATAGATGTGCACGTTCTTCTTCGGTGAAATCTTCAAATACGTCATCCTCAGTACGATATTGACGATCTGTATCCAAATAGAAACCTGCTTCACCTGCTTGCTTAGAAATTTCTTTTTCCATTTCTGCCAAGGTTTTATCAGCTTCTACACAAGCTTTGATACCGTCTAAGCAGGACAGATAGAAAACAGCAATAGCAATGTAGGTATTAGTATATGGATTAGGAGAACGCATTTCAATACGGGTTGCTTTCGGATTATCCAAATCACGAATCAGACCTGCCAGAATAGTTCTGTTACGAGATGGATTTTCCGGGCTCATGCCTAAGCTGGTTACAATGCAGACAGGAGCTTCAAAACCAGGTTTCAGACGGTTCAAAGAGTCGATAGTACAAGAAATAAACGGATTGATTACTTCATAGTTTTTCAAAAGACCCATCATAGAACCATAGCCGATAGCGGACAAGAAGTCTTTATGCATATCTTTAGGAGAGAACAAGTTGATGATTTTGCCGTTTTTCATCTTGGCAGCAATACCGACGTGGGTATGTTCGCCGCTGCCTGCAACACCGGGAATCGGTTTAGCTTGGAAGCATACTTCCAAACCGTTCATACGGAATACTTCTTTAACAATGATACGTGCTAAAAGCTCGTTATCACCGGTTTGTACGCCACAGGAGAACTTCCAGTCAACCTCTAATTGTTCCATAACGTGAGTCATATGGCCGGCACCATCGATCTGACCTTTAACACCGCCACATTCTTTATGACCCATTTCCGGCTCCAGACCATAAAAATCCAAAGTTTCGATAGTTTGCTCCAAAGCAGTACGTACGTTACCACGAGTACGTTGCCAATATTGCTCCTGCATCATTTGAGAAGAGGACAATGCTTCGATAGGAGCATCCTCACGGGGAGATTTTACCCAGAATTCCAATTCAGTTGCACTGGTGAAAATCAAATTCTCGATTTCTTCCGGATTTACGTGTTCCAGACCAGCAATATGCGGATGCTTTTTAAACAGCTCCAAAATTTCTTTTTCTACATAGCTTAAAGTATTTTTCAGAATAGAACGAGAGTCAACAAAGTTGCCGTTATGCAGCAGATAGCAGGGAATACGCAGAGTACCAATCATTCTGCCGTTTTCTGCGTCAAAATGTTCATAGTTGTAGTCAATGAACCAGTTAACCTCTTTGTCAACAACCATATCTACACGAGCATTATTTAAAGTAGCGATACCGGGCAATACTACAGAAGAACCATCAGTTTGTGCTGCACTGCCTTCTAAGAAGCTTTGCATATCATCTAAAAAGATTTTCATCGGAATCTTTTCATCAGTGTCATTACCTGCAAAATCAACACCCATTAAGGAAACAAATTTAATTTCCGGATGCATTTGCAGAAGCTCTCTTAAAGATTCTTCATTTTGTTGTTCTGGTTTAATAACATACAATAAATCTTTGTTGTTCATGGTTTCACGCAGCTAGCAGTATAGCTGCACTCCTTTCTCAGTAAACGCAAACTTTCTTATAAAAAATGAAAAAAGACTTCTTTAAGCATAGGTGTTGTTCCAATACTTAAAAAAGTCTCCGTTGACTATTTGAATGTATTATAACAATCATCCGACTTTTTGTCCAGTATTTTATTTAGAGAAAATTTTATTTAATGCAATAATTGTACCATAACGTCTTCTAAGTCTTCATATTTACGACCATCACCACGTGAATCGACATTAATCCGGTTCACAGCTATGATAGCCTTAATCAAGCTTGCAGCACTAAAATTACGACATTGCTGCTGCATTTTTTTAGCTATAAATGGATGTAAGCCCATTTCCTTCCCTACCATAGTAATATCATGGCTACTTTGCATTAATTCTTGGAAACGAGCCAGCTTACGCAAATGGTAATCAATTAAGCCACAAGTAAGTATCAGAGGCACCTTCCGCTGTTTCATCACGGAGAGCATCTCTAACACCTGCGGCAGCTTTTTTTCACTGATAAAATCGCATAATTTAAAATTAGATACCTCGGGCAAATCTACCCAGACTGCTTCCAAATCATCTACCGTCCACGGACTACGCCCATTAGTATAAACAGCTAGTTTGGCAAATTCCTGTTCCATAATAGCCATAGGAACATTATCTACAGGTGCCAGATATTCCAATAACCGCATTTTAGCATCATAAGTAAGATGGGCACCATATTTTTCTGCCAGCTTCTCCAGCCAAGGCTGTGCATTATAAGGCTTTAATTCTTCACACTCACATAATAAGGCGTGGCTTTTTAAAAACTTATACAGCTTAGTCCGTTTATCTAGCTTAGCCGCACTGATAAAGACAGTACAATAATCTGGAATATCCGCTAAAAGCTCTGCCAGCTTATCTAACTGCTGCTTTCTTTCCTCACTAGGAGTTTTACCCAAATTAAAAAATTTACTATCCTTTAAAATAAGTAAGCTCTGACCACAGAAAAACGGATAAGTATTAATCACCGCAGTTATTTCGCGTAAATCAGTATTCTTCTCGATAACGGTTACTTCACGTGAATCAGGTTCGATATCCTGAAAAACGTAATCCTCTATTACCGCCTCTATCTGCTTGCGATAATAATCTTCTTCACCTAAAACAACTATTAAACCTTTGCTATCTAACGGCCTTTTATTCTTTAAGCACGACAGCAATTCTTCAGGATTGATTTTATTTTTATCTTTTTCCGCAGCTGCATCCTTTTTCTTTACCATACCATCACTCCTAAAGATTTTTTAGAACTTAATATACAAATAACTTAAAATTACTAGCTGCAGCACGATAAACAGCGGGATTAATAAACAAAATTTAAGCTTCCTATTTTTATGACGCAAAAGCAACATAGCTAGTAATGCACCAATACTACCACCTACGGCAGCAATGCTTAATAAGCTTTTTTCACTAATGCGCCACTTATGGCGACGTGCCAAATACTTATCACGTGCATATAGCAAAAAACTCACCACATTGATAAGCACAAGATAATTTTCTATTCCTAACAAAATTTTTTTCATCAGCATATTTTTATTATAGTTTATATTGTGCTAGATAGCAATTGCCGCCAGGTATAGTTTTTATAAGAATAACCTTCCACACTCTCGGGCTTGAACACAAGCTTAATGCACCCAAGCTTATCCGTCCGCAAAATTTTACTGCCGCAAGCTTCTAATCTACGTAAGGTTTCCTCTTGCGGATGACCATAACGATTACCTATACCGCAGGAAATAATACTTAGCTGTGGCTGTACCCTAGCTAAAAATTCACTACTGCTGCTGCCTGCCGATCCGTGATGACCTGCCTTCAGCACAGTATAATTACCAATAGTCGACAAAGTTTGCTCACGCTCCAAGCCCATATCACCTGTTAACAAGATTGATGCTCTGCCATATTGTACACTGAGCAAGGTACTGGCCTCATTGCCGCTGACAGCCTCTGTCGGTACATCCAGCACCAGCATTTTGCCATTACGATACTGCCAGCTTCTGCCCTGGTCGGCTACAGTAATTTTTTCCACCCCGCTTTTTTCTGCCTGCTTCCGTAAATTGTCTTGCAGCAAACTACTTGCAGGTGTTAATTCTTCCCGTGGCAATACGATTTCCTTTACAGCACAATTACGTAGCAAGCTTATAGCACCACCTGCATGGTCATAATCATAATGACTTAATAATAAAGCATCTATTTTACTATAACCAAGACTGCGCAAAAAAGGTGCAACAATCCTGCTACCCGTTGCTAAATTGGCTAACCCACCGGTATCAAAAACATATACCTGACGCTCCGGCGTAGTAATAATGGTACAATCACCCTGCCCCACATCGAGAAAATACATGGTAAAATTTTCTTCCCGCGTCTGCTGCCATAACAGCACTCCTGCCATAAGCACTATACAGCAGAATAAACAACAACGACGCTGCCAATTACTCAAAAGTGTACATATCCCTAAATCAAGCCACACCAATAAACCTACATAATAAAGAACATAGCTCCACCATGGCAAAGTGCCGATGGTTACTGTACTATACGGCAACTGTGTCAGCCACTCTGCTTGTACTAATAATTGGCTTAAAAGAAAACCTGCACCACGCAATAATATATCAGCATAAGGCAATAATGCTCCTAACAATGCTAATAAGGCAGCTATCTCTAATATAGGTACTAAAAATAAATTACTAATTAACGATATTAACGATATTTGATGAAAATATATTACTAATAGAGGAATGCTTCCCAGTTGAGCAGCCAAGGTTACTGCTAACCCCTCACGAATGCACTCCGGCCAAGCTTGTGGCATTTTTTGCATACATGGCTGCAACAGCCATATTAAACCGGCAGTTGCACTACACGAAAGCTGAAAACCAACATCTAATAACCATAACGGCTTATAAATTAATAATATTACCATAGTCAGGCACAGCAATAAGCCACGCCTACCACCGCTTCCGCCAATAAGAAAAATGCTGCTCATTAATAAAGCACGCATCACCGGAGGCTGCATACCACATAAACAAGCATAAAAATTTAAAAAAGCAATAATTATTAATTTCCGCCAATCAGCTAAAAATTTCGGCAACATTAACTTTAACAATGCGGCCAATAAAACTAGATTACTACCCGATACTGATAATAAATGGGTTAAACCGTTGGCCGTAAAAATTTCTCTTGTCTCCTCGCTTAAATTATTACTCCCACCAACCAGCATACCTCCGAGCAAAGCACCTAAATCTTTGCCGACAACATTACTAATCTTCTGCCTTAGTTCACGATTAATAATAGTTAGATAGCCAAGAACATCCTTCTGCTCCTCTAGCCTGATTAATCTGGCTTTCTTTAATACACCGCCAATATTATTAATTCTATTATACAAATCGCTATTAAAGCTACCGGGATTACGCAAGCCTACTAAAGGCTGTACCGTACCGCTGACAACAAGCGTGCCTGAAACAGGTACTTTAATATCTTTAGCCAAAGCTAAACGTAATTTACCGGTATATGGATACATCTTACCATCTACCTGCAAACTGTTGCATTCTAAAATTAGACCGGTATATTTTTCCTTATACTGCACACTGGTACTATCTATCCTGCCATAGGCTACAACTTCGCGGGCGAAAAAAGGCTGCAACTGCTCCGCTGCACTTAATCCCACCCATGCACCATTCCCTAAGCCCAAAAAGAAAAATGCACAAACAAAAATAATACTGCTCATAAATTTATTTTGGCTACAGATTGCCCCTATAGCCAAGCATAATGCTACAAAAAAATAAAAATAAGAGGAAAATTCTAACCAAGTATAATTTATGTTAATATATATAGCTAAAAAAAATAAAATTGAACCTATATATATAGTTTTCTGTTCGTCAAAACTTGCAAAAATATTTTTAATCAAAACTTATATACTCCTGTAATCTAGCAATTTTATTCTTACCTAACCCACGCACTTTGCGTAAATCAGCTAATGAATTAAAACGCGACCGCTGTCTGTGAGCAATAATTCTTCTAGCCATAGCAGGACCGACACCTGGTAAAGTATCTAATTCTTCCAAACTTGCACTATTTATCCGTACTTTTCCCTGCCATGCACTTATAGCAGCACTATTAGCAGTTAACGGAGCCATCAGCAAAGTATTACTGCCTCGGCTGCTTTTAATTTTTAAAGAAGGTACATTTACCTGCTGACCGTCCTTCAGCTTCCGCGCTAAATTTACTTTTTCCATATTAGCATTTTCGCGTACACCACCTGCAGCCGCCAGCGCTGCATCAGCACGCACACCTAAAGGTAATTCATAAATCCCCGGCTCCATGACCGCCCCGCTGACATAAACCTTAATCATCTTTGTCTGCTTTACTGCTTGCACAGGCATTGCCAAAGGCAGCGGTTTCTCCTTCTCTTTACTATTACTTAAAAAGCTCGTTGCTACGCAACCTGCCAAAAGCAAGGCTAAAAAACAATATTTTTTTTGACGATTATCCATCATTACCGCCTCCATTACACCTAAAAAGCAAAAGAACCCCTAAGAATAACGTAATGTTATTCTCAGAGGTTCTGAAAATTTAAGCGTTATTTTGACACTGCAAAATAGAATAAACTGCTTATGTAATTTTTCTTAATACTTATTTAGCTACGATATTAACCAAACGGCCGGGTACGCAGATTACTTTACGTACAGTTGCATCGCCGATATGAGCTTTTACTTTATCATCAGCCAAAGCGATTTGTTCCAGTTCTTCTTTAGTAGCAGCTGCAGGAACAGTTAGACGACCGCGAACTTTACCGTTAACTTGCAGAACGATTTCTACGTTATCAACCTTCAGTGCATCTTCGCTGTATTCAGGCCATTTTTGTTCATGTACGCTAGTATTTTCGTCAACAGCACCACGCCACAGTTCTTCAGTGATATGCGGAACAAAGGGGCTCATCATTTTGATCAAGTCCACAACTGCTTCATAAACAAGACCTGCATTGGGCTCCTGTTTAGCTTCTTTATATGCATACATAGCATTAACTAATTCCATCAAAGAGGAAATAGCAGTGTTAAAGTTGAAACGTACATCAATATCGCTAGTTACTTTCTTGATAGTGTTATGCAGAATACGACGTAAATCTTTATCTGCTTCAGTCAGAGTGCTCGGGTCATAAGAAGTAACCTTTTGTTCCATTTGCGGCATATAGTTGAGTACGATACGCCAGATACGGTTCAGGAAACGGAAAGAACCTTCAACACCTTGGTCACTCCATTCCAGCTCTTTTTCAGGCGGAGCAGCAAAGAGGATGAACAGACGCGCAGTATCAGCACCGTATTTGCTGAGGATTTCTTCAGGAGAAACAACGTTACCCAAAGATTTACTCATTTTAGCACCGTCTTTAATAACCATACCTTGGGTCAGCAAGTTAGAGAACGGTTCGTCATAATCAACTAAGCCTGCATCACGCAGAACTTTGAGGAAGAAACGGGAGTACAGCAAATGCAAAATAGCGTGTTCAATACCGCCGATATATTGGTCAACAGGACCCCAATACATATTAGCATCTTTATCGAAGCATTTTTCGCTGTTTTTCGGATCGGTATAACGCAGATAATACCAAGAGGAGCACAGGAAAGTATCCATAGTATCGGTTTCACGAGTTGCATCAGCACCGCATTTCGGGCATTTGCAATGCAGGAAGCTTTCGGAGGTAGCCAGCGGAGATTTAGCACCGGCGTTAAAATCTACATCTTCCGGCAGACGTACGGGAAGCTGGTCTTCAGGAACCAGAACTTCACCGCAATGCGGGCAGTAGATAATAGGAATCGGTGCACCCCAATAACGTTGACGGCTGATCAGCCAATCACGCAGACGGTAGTTAATGCGGCGTTTACCAAAGCCTTCTGCTTCTGCTTTATCCATAATAGCGGACATAGCTTTATGCATTTCCATACCGGTAAATTCGCCGGAGTTAACCAGCATACCTTCTTTTTCGTCATAAGCACAGGTCATTTCTTCCAGCTTCAGCTCTTTGCCAACCGGGCAGATAGTAACGATTTTATCGATATTGTATTTTTCAGCAAACATCCAGTCACGTTGGTCACCGGTAGGAACGCCCATAACAGCGCCGGTACCGTAATCATACAGTACATAGTTGGTTACCCAGATTTCTACCTTGCGGCCGGTGAAGGGGTTGATGCAGTATACACCAGTGAATACGCCTTCTTTTTCGGATTCGCTGGAAGTACGTTCGATTTCGGATTGATTGCGTACACGATCGCAGAAGGCTTGGATTTCTTCAGCCTTAGGATTGTTTTCGCAGATTTTTTTCAGCAACGGATGTTCAGCAGCCAAAGCCATGAAAGTTACACCGTAAGCAGTATCAGGACGAGTAGTATAAACAGCTACTTTATCATTTAAAGACGGAATTACAAATTCAAATTCCAAACCTTCACTGCGGCCGATCCAGTTACGTTGCATAGTTTTAACACGTTCAGGCCAGCCTTCCAAAAGATCTAAATCTTTCAGCAGGTCTTCTGCATAGTCAGTAATTTTGAAGAACCATTGGCTCAGGTTTTTCTTCACAACCTCATGGTCACAACGCCAGCATTTGCCGTCAATAACCTGTTCATTAGCCAATACAGTGTTACAAGTATCGCACCAGTTAACAGCAGATTCTTTTTTTACAGCCAGACCGCGTTTATAGAATAATTCAAAGAACCATTGAGTCCATTTGTAATAATCTTCTTTGCAAGTTGCTACTTCACGATCCCAGTCATAGGACAAGCCCAAAGCTTTTTGTTGACGGGTCATATTAGCAATATTTTCCAAAGTCCATTTTTTCGGCGGAATACCGTGTTTAATAGCAGCATTTTCTGCCGGCATACCAAAGGAGTCCCAACCCATAGGATGCAGGACATTGAAGCCCTTCATAGTACGGAAACGTGCGATAACGTCGCCGATGGAATAGTTACGTACGTGACCCATATGCAGGTTACCGGAGGGATACGGGAACATTTCCAATACGTAAGATTTAGGTTTGTTTTTGTCGATTTCTACTTTAAAGGTTTTGTGTTCTTCCCAGTATTGTTGCCATTTAGCTTCAATTTCACCGGGTACATACTTTTCTTGCAGCATTTTTAGCCTCCTACTCTTTCTTGGCCGAAAATAAAAAATCCCCGACCTTAATTAACATAAGGTCAGGGACGAAAAACATCGCGGTACCACCCTGATTGCGGCTCAACGCCACCACTTAATTAGCCTTCACGCAGCATCACGTCCGCACATTTCCTTGCGGCTTCTTCACGGTGAGTTCATCATTAATAACTGTTAGCTCGCATCAACCGCCAACTTTCTGAAAGCTTATCTTGGACTACTACTCCGCTTCATAGAATTTGTATAAATGTGTTTTTTATTATATACTGTGCAACATAAAAAGTCAAATTATATTTGATACCAAAACTTACTATACATTTATGTTACAATATTTACATTTATTTATCGATTTAATGTACACAATATAAATGTTTATATGTATACTATTATAGTAAATTTTGTGTTATAATAAAATATAGAAATGGTGATTGCCACCTAATATAATAATTTCAAATATAAAAGGAGCTATATTATGAAACTTTCTGCTCGTATTCAAAGTCTTACTTCATCCCCGATTCGTAAATTATCCCCGTATGCAGATGCAGCTAAAGCCGCCGGCAAAAAGGTTTATCATCTGAATATCGGTCAACCTGATATTAAAACTCCGGAACAATTCATGAACAGCATCCGCGCTTATGATGCACCTGTTATTGCCTACAGCAATTCTAAAGGCGAAATGTTCTTACTGAAAGCTATTGAAAAATATTATAACGAAAAAGGCATGGACTACACCACTGATGATATCTTCGTTACCAACGGCGGCAGCGAAGCCTTAATCATGGCAATCATGGCTCTGTGCGACCCTGATGACGAAATTATGGTATTTGAACCGTTCTATGCTAACTACACTACTTTCTGCAAAGAATTCGGTGCTAAAATCAACGCTGTTCCGACTAGTGTAACCGATGGTTATCATCTGCCTTCTGAAGAAGAAATCGAAAAACATATCACTGCTAAAACTAAAGCAATTCTTTTAACCAACCCCGGTAACCCGACCGGTGTTGTTTATACCAAAGAAGAACAAGATATGATTTCCCGTATTGTCCGCAAACACGACTTAGCTCTGATTGCTGACGAAGTATATCGTGAATTCGTTTATGACGGCGAATATCGTAGCTTCGGTAGCATGCCTGAACTGGCAGATAACCTGATTATCATCGACTCTGTTTCTAAACGCTTCAGTGCCTGCGGTGCCCGTATCGGCTGCATCATCAGCAAAAACAAAGCATTCTGCAAAGAAGTAATCAAATCCTGCCAAGCACGTCTGTGCAGCCCGATTCTGGAACAAGTAGGTGCAGCAGCACTCTATACCGCACCCGCATCTTATCTGGAACAAGTTAACCAAGAATATAAAAAACGCCGTGATACTATCGTAGCAGCTCTGGCTAAGCTTCCAGGCGTTATGGCTTCTGACCCGAAAGGCGCATTCTATGTTATGGTTAACTTCCCTGTTGACGATGCCGAAAAATTTGCTATCTGGACCTTGGAAAACTTCGACATCGACGGTGAAACTGTTATGTTTGCTCCCGGTAACGGCTTCTACAATACTCCCGGCAGCGGCGTAAACGAAGCTCGTCTGGCTTATGTACTGAAATCCGAAGATTTGGAACGTGCTATCTACATCCTCGGCGAAGCACTGAAAGCTTATCCCGGCCGTGTAGAAAGATAATTCCTGATTATTAATAATCAACAAAAAGCAGAACTCTTTTTCTAGGAGTTCTGCTTTTTTTCTTGCCAGCATATTTATTTAACGAAAAGCTTATACAAAAATAATATCAGCAAAAAGACAATAATGCTGACACCTGCAATCAACGCTGTACAGAACCAGTCATGCAAACCCATGAACAAAGAACCGACATTAGTAAAAAATAATACTACAACAAAAAGTACACATACCCAAGTCAGTAATTTTCTCTGCATCTTGCACCCTCCTAGCTGCATATAAGCTGCAATTTATGAATAACCTTTTTATTCTCGCGGATAACGCTATTTAAATCCTCCATCAGAGAAAAACGCTTCTGCCCGTAACCGAGAAGTAAACGTGTGCCTAAAGAAGCCACTAAGCCAACCCACCAGATATTAGCCATGCAGGCAACACCACCACCGACAAGATAAGCTAAATACGCTTTGACATAACGTTCACCACATTCCTGTCCCTTTGCAAACGGCTCCTTATTATTCTTGCGGTACGCTGAATAGCCGATAACAAGCAGGGTAATCAAAGGCGGTCCCCAATGCATAGTTAATTCATTATTATGTACGGCCTGCTCCACAAGACTAGTCAGTTCAGCATTCGAAATACCACTATCTATGACATTTCCTGCCATGCCGTGCATTACCAGCTGACTATACACCTCTTCGGTTGTAACAATCTGAATATCAGGATAACGCTGTAATGCTTCTTCGATATAGGCAACGGAATCACTCGCCTTCATCTGTAAAACATCATTAACATTTCCATCCGCATCTAAAATCTTGATATCCCAACCAGGATTAGTTGCTGATTCTGCTAAAGCTGCGTGAAAACCGTCAGGCAGATAATCAACATAACGCATTTCAAACAGTTTTCCCTTAATGCCTGCTACTAAACCGGCTAAGTGCTCATCATTCATGCTGTTTATAAGATTTGCCAAAGTCCACTCCTGTGCTTGCAACGGATAAGCTGCAGCATAAGCAGCCTGAATCTCCGAGGAGATATTATCTATAAAAGCATAGTTATAGGTAAAATCGGCACTCAAGCCTAAGGAATCAAGAAGAATTTTTTTATCCGTATATTTACTGCCCACTTCTTTGGACAGTCTTTCATATTCTTTACTTTGCTCCTTAATCAGCTCTAATTTTTCTGTAAAATCTTTTTGTGTCAAAGATACACCATAAAGATCCGTCGTGATATTCTTGACACCTTTACATACACCTACAACACCACCGGCAACATCATCACGATGTGCCCAAGCAATTTTTTCCCCTGCATAAACTCCCTGAGCAACTTTTTCCCAGCATAGCCAATTACGGTACAAGAAGCTTGTGCAACATTTTTCATCACTTTCTTAATCATCATCATTGATTCACCACGCAAATTCAGCTTACCTTGCTAAGTATATTATACACTAAAATATCTATGAACATAAAAAAATGAACTCTGTACAATAAGTACAGAGTTCATTTTTTCTAACCGGCGATTTTCTATCCTCCCAGGCCGCTTCCAGCCAAGTACTTTCGACGTT
>UQWU01000014.1 GCA_900544885.1 uncultured Phascolarctobacterium sp.
TCTCTATGTCTATTTTTTTGAAATTAATTTGCGCAACTTATTATACGTTATCAAAAATACAAAAATATTTTCGTTGCTATTATTATACATCTAGAGCCTGAAATTTTGCAAGTATGACTAAGCTGAAACAATGAAAGCTGTAATAAGAAAAGTCCTGAAACCGAACTAAGGCCGATTTCAGGACTTGAGAGAAAATATAAATAATGAAATTTATATACAGAAATTATTTAATTGCAGCAGCGCAACGCGGGCACAGAGTCGGATGTTCCGGATCATTACCTACTTCATCGCTGTAAATCCAGCAACGTTCGCATTTATGACCTTCTGCAGCTTGAACAGTAACTTTCAGGTCTTCACGGCCGGTTGCTTCAGCACCAGCAGCAGCACCTTCAACAACAACTGCTTGAGATACAATCAGCAGAGTAGCTAAATCTTTTTCTACAGATTGCAGGATAGTCAAAGCTTCGCCTTCTGCATGGAGTTCAACTTTAGCATCGAGGGAGTGACCGATTTTCTTATCACGACGAGCCAGTTCCAGAACTTTAGTGATTTCACTACGGATTTCAATGAAGTTATCCCATTTAGTTTCCAGTTCTTCGTTGATGTATTCTTCTTTAACAGCAGGCCACGGCAGCATTTGTACGGATTGAGGAGCATTAGCAGGTTTCTTCATGAATTGCCATACTTCTTCCATTGTGAAGCTCAGTACAGGAGAGAGCATAACTACCAAATCCATAAGGATTTCGTGCATAGCGGTTTGTGCACTGCGGCGTTCTTTACTGTCAGCTTTGTAAGCATACAGACGGTCTTTGATGATATCCAGATAGAAGCTGGACATTTCAACGGTGCAGAAGTTATGGATTGCATGGTACAGTACATGGAAGTCATAGCTTTCATAAGCTGCGGTAACTTCTTTTTTCAATAATTGCAGATGCATCAATGCCCATTGATCCAGTTCCAACATTTCGTTGAACGGAACAGCATCAGTTTCATAATTGAAATCGTTGGTGTTACCCAGGATGTAACGGATGGTGTTACGGATTTTACGATATACTTCAGATAATTGTTTAATGATTTTCGGAGAAATACGGATATCCGCTTTGTAATCAGAGGATGCAGTCCACAGACGAACGATATCAGCACCATATTGTTTGATGATATCTTGCGGAACAATTACGTTACCAACGGATTTAGACATCTTACGGCCTTCACCGTCTACAACATAACCATGAGTCAGAACGGATTTATAAGGAGCTTTGCCAGTTACAGCAACAGAAGTCAGTAAGGAAGATTGGAACCAGCCACGATGTTGGTCACTGCCTTCCAGATACATAGAAACAGGCCAGCCAAGTTCCGGACGTTTAGCAGCTACTGCCATGTGAGTGGAGCCGCTGTCGAACCATACATCCATGATATCGCTTTCTTTACGGAAATGATTATGACCGCATTTCGGGCACACAGTGCCTGCCGGCAGCAGTTCTTCTGCAGTATGAGCCCACCAAGCATCACTACCTTCTTTTTCGAACCATTGAGCAACGGATTCGATAGTTTCTTCATTAATCAGATGCTCGCCGCAATGTTCGCAATAGAATACCGGGATAGGTACACCCCAAACACGTTGACGGCTGATGCACCAGTCATGACGGTCGCTTACCATGTTATGAATACGTTGTTCGCCCCAAGCAGGAATCCATTGTACATCGTTAGCAATAGCTTTCAATGCATCATCACGGAAGCCGTCAACAGATGCGAACCATTGAGAGGTTGCACGGAAGATGATGGGGTTTTTGCAACGCCAGCAGTGTGCATATTGGTGCTTAATGTTTTCTTTGCCTAACAGACAGTTTAATTCAGACAAGTATTTCAGAACCGGAATATTAGCATCAAATACGAACATACCTTGGAAACGTTCGCCTGCTTCAGCAGTTAATTTGCCTTGTGCGTCAACCGGGCACAGAATCGGCAGTTTATATTTCAGACCGGTTTCAAAGTCGACATCACCATGACCAGGAGCAGTATGTACGCAACCAGTACCAGCTTCTAAAGTTACATAGTCAGCCATTACTACGAGAGAACGACGGTTGTTGTATTCAGGGAAGGGATGTACGCATTCAGCAAATTCCATATCCTTACCCATGGTAGTACCGAGGATATTGGAGAGGTCTTTATGGCATTTTTGACCAACAGTTTCCAGCAGGTCTTTAGCCAGGAAAAGAACTTCGCCTTCACATTCAACCCAAGCATATTCCAGATTAGGATTCAGAGCTACAGCAACGTTAGCAGGCATAGTCCACGGAGTAGTGGTCCAAATTACCATATAAGCTTTTTTGCCTTTAGCAGCTTCCGGAGTCATACCGTTATCTTTAACCAACGGCATTTTTACGAAAATGGTCGGAGTTTTTTGTTCGCCATATTCGATTTCTGCTTCTGCCAGTGCAGTTTCGCAATGCGGGCACCAGTAAACAGTCTTTTTACCTTTGTAGATATAGCCTTTATTAGCCATAGTACCGAATACACGGATTTGTTCTGCTTCAAAATCATGATGCAGAGTTACATAAGGATGATCCCAATCACCTAAAACACCAAGACGTTTGAAATCATCACGTTGAATATCAATCCATTTCAGAGCGAAGTCATGACATTTGCCACGTAAAGTCAAAACATCTAATTCATTTCTATTCAGGCCCATTTCTTTGATGCAGGCATGTTCGATAGGCATACCATGAGTATCCCAGCCAGGAACATAGGGAGTATCAAAACCTTGAGCATATTTGTATTTCATGATGATATCTTTTAAGATTTTGTTCAGTGCATGACCCATGTGGATTTTGCCGTTTGCATACGGAGGACCGTCATGCAGGACAAATTTAGGATGACCTTCATGCAGCTCATGCTTCTTGTTATAAATATCGTTTTCCTGCCAGAATTTCAAAAATTCAGGTTCACGTTGCGGCAGACCTGCACGCATAGGGAACTCAGTTTCAGGCAGATTCAGTGTTTTACCATAATCCATTGTTCAAAACCTCCAATAAATACTTATGAAATAAATTTATATAGTTTACAAAAAAACAAAAAAGACTTCATCCCGCAAGGGACGAAGTCTTAATTTACTCCGTGGTACCACCCTCATGACAGCATCACGCAGATAACTGCCACTCGTGTGCGTTATATCGGACGCAACCGTATACGGCTACTCATTTCGCCATATCCGCTCCAAAGTGATTTTCACTTGCTTTGCTGTTGTCCGGGCTCCCACCATCTCCGGCTCGCTTACTCCACTCTACAAGCTACTGTCTTTATCATAGCGTTGACTATATTATAAAATATCTATCATTATATATTACCAGAGGATATAAGTCAACAGAAGTTGTAAATTTTTTATTTCTTTTCGTATTTGAAATCAAAAATGCCAAAACCTGTTGCTGTTTGTAAATGCCCCACATCATTTAGACGGAATATCGTGTGCTCATGCCACTTATTGATACCCAAAATGGTAATACTGGCAGGAGAAATGTCCACAGAATAATTAAAATCTACTACCTGCTGCATATTCATTCCCAGCCATTTAAAAATAATATTCTGAATTGTACCCTTATGGGCCACAATCAAAAGATTTTCCTTTTCTACATCTGCACATTGCCATAAGCCCCGAATATTGCGGTCATAAAACTCGCAACGGGTTTCCCCGCCAGGATAATTGCGATGATGTAATTCACGTTCAGACGCAGGCTTACAAAAATACTTTTTTGCCTCTTCTTCCGTAAGTCCAGCAGCCACACCATTATTTTTTTCGCGTAAAAATTTACAATATTCTACTTCTCCACGAAAATCAAGTGCTTCAGCACAAATACGTGCAGATTCTGCAGCACGTTGTAAATCACTAGCTAAAATGCGTAATTTATCTGTACGTCCGTCAAAATCAAGTGCTAATTTGACTGCTGCTGCTCTAATCTGATTTCTTCCCTTAGCAGTAAGCTCTGAATCAGTCCACCCACCTGTTAGTTTTTGGGTGTGATGGGTAGCTTCTCCATGCCGAATCAAAATAATCATCAACAGTCCCCGCCCTATTCTTCCTGCTCAGAAAAGTTTTTCAAAAGTTCAAGTTGAGTTTCTAATAAATGCTGTACATGCTTACGATGCAGCATAGCTTTCTTTACTTGTTCCTCATAGGATTGCTTAGCAACAGCAGCACGGGACTCCGCCTCAAAAATAATTTTACGGCTACGCTCTTCTGCATCGCCTACTAAATTACGATACTTAGTATTAGCCTCTAACATGATTTTGCCTGCTTCACTGCGAGCACTATCTAATAATTTATTACTTTCAGCTGTTGCAGAATTAGCACGTTTTTTACATGCATCTTCCATGGTCAGACGTTGTTTTTCTGTTTCAACATCGGCAGCATGACGAACACTATCAGAATAAGCAGCTGCTTCGTTACGGATTTTATTAGCTTCAGCCATCGCCGCCTGCAGCATATTATCAGTTTTGGTTTTAGTCTGATTATATAATGCTTCTGCATGATTCATCGTATCATCATGAATCTTCTGTGCTGCTGCTTTAGCTTCTGCTATCATCTGTTCGCATTTTACAGCAGTTTCCTTTTCTAGCAATGCTGCCTTCTTTTCACTGCTTGCTTTTACCTCATCAGCAGTTTCCTGAGCTACAGTCAGAGTACTCTGCATAGTAGCCTCCATCTGCTGATAATACTCCAATTTAGAGCTTACACGTTCAATAGTTTCTTTTTGCTCTAGATTATCAAGATACAGATATCCATACTCTTTGATAATCATAGCCATAAATTTATCTACTTCTTCAGTTTCGTAACCACGAAAACCTTTGGTAAAGGTTTGCTTTTTTAAATCCTCAGGAGTTAGCATCCTTTATTCCTCCGCTCAAATATATCGTTTCAAAGTAACGCTAATGCGTCCTTTTTTAGTAGTACCGCGAATCTCATCAATCTCCACACGACCACGTCCGCGAAAAGAAATTACATCACCCATTTCCACAGCCTGTGCAGGCTTTTTCACTTCTTTCCAGTTAACCTTGACGTTCAGTCCTTTAATTTCATCTGCCATGCGGCTACGAGATACACCATAGCCGGCAGCAGCGACGGCATCAAGACGCAGGTCAGCAACAGTAGCGCTGATGATTTTTACTTTTTCTTCCTTCTGCAGCAAATCTTCCTTAGCGATTTCGCTCATGGTAATAGGAGCTGCACCGATCTGTGTAAGATTACCTGTCAGATAATTGGCCAATGTCTTATCCACAACCAGCTGTGCACCTTCAGGTACAAAAACAATATCACCTAAAGCACCGCGTTTGCAGCCAGTACCCATAAAAGCACCTAAAACATCACGATGAGATAAATCATAATAACGCTTATCCCAAGCTGCCAGAAAATAGCTCATAGCAAAATCAGTCTGACCATAAAAGTCCTCAGAAACAAAGGCAACTTTTACACGTTCAGCATTAGTAAAGCCACCATCAGCCTCCAGACGGATATTTTCAAAGTTAGCTGCAATAATTTCTGCAACATTATAAGCATGGGGATCGACAAATTCGCTGACACGGAATTTACGGCTTTTATTAGCACCCTCGGCTAAATCTATAAACTTAGCGGCAATTTCTTCATCACCGCTAGCCTTGAAATAACGTAAAATTTTCTCTCTGTCTGCCATAATTATTTACCCTGTAATTCGTTACTGCGTTGCAAAACTGCTTGTACCGCATCGTAAAAAGCACCACGCAGGCAATGATTTTCCAGAGCATGGATACCGGCAATAGTAGTTCCGCCGGGAGATGTTACCTGATCACGCAGTTGTGCAGGATGTAAGCCGCTTTCCAGACATAACTTACCGCTGCCGGCCAATGTCTGTGCCGCCAGCTTAATAGCCAAGGCACGAGGTAGACCTGCACGTACACCGGCATCAGCTAAAGCATCGATAATCACAAAGCAATATCCCGGGCCACAACCGGAAATAGCAGAAATTGCTTCAATAGCACTTTCTGCAACAAATTCGGTTTCACCGCAGCAACCGAAAATAGCTGCTGCATCAGCCTTCATTTCTTCAGTAACCAACTCATCGCAGCAAATAGCAGTCATACCTGCACCAACAGCCAGCGGAGTATTCGGCATGGTTCTGATAACAGGACAGTCAGGAGCATATTTATGCAGCTGTTCAATAGAAATACTGCTCATAATGGACAGTACCCAAGCACCCTTTTTCATCGCTCCCATCAAATCTTCCGTCAAAGCTACAGGTGCTACCTGAGGTTTCACGGCAAAAATTACTAAATCTGCATCCGCAACAGCAGCCTTATTGTCAGACATAGCCTGAACATGATATTTTTCATTCAGATAATCACAACGCTTTTGGGTAGGATTACCTACAAAAATATTTTCCGGAGCTAACAAACCGCTACCGACAATCCCTTTAATAATCGCTTCCGCCATTGCACCGCCGCCAACGAAAGCTATTTTCTGCAAATTCAGCGGCTTCTTTTCCATACAGCTTCACCTCATCAATTTATATTCAAAAATTATTTTTTCCAAGCATGGGGCATATCCTTATCACTGCCTAAATCTACCCCGGCATCAATATCAACGTTTTTCGGTGCACAAATCAAAATATTACGGCCAACTTTTTTAGTATCGCCACCTAAAGCATAAATAGTACCGGCAATATAATCACTCATGCGTTTAGTAACAACATTATCAGTATCTTCAAAGTTAACTACAATAGGCTGGCTATTTTTCAAGCAGTCAGCAATTTTCTTAACATCATCAAAATTAACTGGTTTAAAAATAGTTACCCCGATTAATTTATCAGCAATAGGCATAGTCAGAGTCTTTTTGCTCATTTTAGCAGGCTCTGTTTCTTTAGCCGCAGGATTTCTAAAGCCCAGTCTTGATCTGCGTTCACTAGGAGCTTCTTCGCTTCCTTTTTCCGCAGCAGCAGGAGCTTCCTGTTGTTCCACATTTTTATTACGGAATATAGATAATTTATCTTTTTTCTCTTTAGGAGCTTCGCTTTTACTCGGTTTTAAATCTTCCTCTGTCAGTTCATCCTCTTCAGAAAATAACTCCAAGGAGTCCATAACACGATCCACTAAATCATTTAATATTTTCATAAGCCACCAACCTTTTGCTTTATGATTTTTTTAAAACTTTAAGCTATAGTCACGCTGACCAAAAAGAGCCGTACCTACACGTACAATATTGGCACCCTCTTCTACAGCAATCCGATAATCACCACTCATACCCATGGATAACAAATCAACTTTCGGATACATCGCCTGTAAACGAGTAAAGGCACGATAACCTGCAGCAAAAATGCTGTGAATTAAAGCCGTATCCTCTGTTTTTGGTGCAATTACCATTAAACCGCGTACACGAATATTTTTATAAGATGATAAATCAGATAGCAAGGCTAGATATTCATCCTTCTCAAAGCCTGTTTTCTGCTCTTCATGGGCAATATTCAGCTGTAGTAAAACATCTTGTACCTTATCGATACGTGCTGCCTCTTTATTCACAGCAGCCAGTAAATGCTCGCTGTCAATTGATTCGATTAAATCAAAATGTGCTACTGCCTGACGTGCTTTATTTGTCTGCAGATGACCGATTAAATGCCAATAACCATTATGACCTAAAGCCTCCTGCTTATGCTTTGCTTCCTGCACTCTGTTTTCACCGATATTAGGAATACCCAGAGCTTGAATGTCAGTAATAACCTCAGGCGGATGATTTTTGGTTACGGCTACTAAAGTAACCTTATCTCCTGTAAGCCAATTTTTTTCGGCACGTTTAGCAATTGCATCTGCAATATGTTCCTGCACCAACTTTAAATTTTCTGCTAACAAGTTTTTTGCCCCCCATCCAGTGCAAAAATGATTTTTCAGCGTAAATTATTTCTACTGAAAAATATGAAAATTTTTGTCTTTTTTTCTTAATATAACCCACTCTTATCATATTATTTTAGCATAGAAAGAGAGCTTTTGTCTATGAAACAAAAGCCCTTGGTTATAATTATCTTACAGCATACCGTTATTAGTAAGCATAAAATTAAAAGAATGATATTTCCGCGTTTAAATAGACAAAAATCGCTGCCTTAAACAAGACAGCGATTAATTTTATTTACAGGGAATATTCGTTACCCTCAACAAAGCTGTTGTCAGCAACCTGACTAATACTTTTATGACGAGCATGTACCTTTTCCCAATAAGCGAAGTATGCTTTTGTTTCAGCAACAACCACACCGCTCAAGCCTAAGAGGGCAATCAAGTTCGGTACAGCCATCAAGCCGTTAACTATATCAGCAATAATCCAGATAGTTTCCAGTTTCAGGAAAGCACCGATAGCAACCAGACCGATAAACAGAATGCGGTACGGTTTGATACCTTTTACACCGAAGAGGTATTCCACACAACGTTCGCCATAGTAGTTCCAACCGATGATAGTACTGAAAGCAAAGAGTACTAAGCCAGCGGTCAGAATATATTTAGCAGCCACAGGGAAAGCAGAGGAGAATGCAGCCTCAGTCATAGCAGCACCATTTACATCGCCACACCAAACACCACTGACAATCAAGGTCAGACCGGTCATGGTGCAGATGATGATAGTATCAATAAAGGTACCTGTCATGGAAATCAAGCCTTGTTCAGCCGGCCATTTAGTTTTAGCCGCTGCGGCAACGATAGGAGCAGAGCCTAAACCTGCTTCGTTAGAAAAGATACCGCGAGCTACACCACTACGCATAGCCAGCATTACAGAAGCACCCAAAAAGCCACCGGTAGCAGCAGTAGTATTGAACGCACTATCAATCACCAGACGAATAGCGGACGGCAGAACATCAGCATAAAATACCAGTACAGACACAGTGCTGACGATATACAGAGCTGCCATCAGAGGCACGATCTTACTTGCTACATTGGCAATGGATTTCAAGCCACCGATAGTTACGACCGCAACAAGAATAGTTAAAACAACAGCAGTATAAATAACAGGGATATCAAAAGAAACGTTAGTAATAGAAGTAATTGCATTTACTTGGGTAAAGGTGCCGGAGCCGAGGCAAGCAGTCAATGCACCGAATACAGCAAAGAGTACAGCCAACGGTTTGAAAGATTTACCTAAACCTTGTTCGATATAGTACATCGGACCACCAGACGCATTACCATTCGCATCAACAGTACGATATTTTACAGCCAGCACGCCTTCAGCATATTTAGTTGCCATACCGAAGAAAGCAGCCATCCACATCCAGAACAGAGCACCAGGACCGCCTGTTTTGATAGCAGTAGCAACACCGACGATATTGCCTGTACCTACTGTAGCAGCCAAAGCAGTACATAAGGCTTGGAAGCTGCTTACATCGCCGCTGCCGCTGTTACGGGCGGTAAAAATCAGGGCAATCGCTTTCGGCAGTTTCATTATCTGCAGCAAGCCTAATCTAATAGTTAATAAAATGCCTGTGCCCAACAGCAAAATCATCAATGGCGGACCCCAAACAAAGGTATCAATAGCAGTCAAAAAGTCTAACATTTTATTTCCCCCTCAATTTAAATAAAAATTAATATACCGAGTAATTCCAAGAGCTCCTCTAGCTCTATGGGTTATATTGTAACACAGCAACAAAAACATGACAATACTTCATAAGATTGTATACACGTATATTTTAAATGTACACTATATCTTGTAAGCAATGAATCGCCCACGAATAGTATATCTCAATATGATTTTTATATAATTATACAGTATATACTATTATTTTAATATGTTGTTTGTTTAAGTACATCAAAGGCATAGACCTTTTATAAATATTAATTTTTACTATACAATAACTAGAAAAACTTGCTTAAATAGCTGAAGCAGATAACAGATTATTACTTTTATGCACATTATATTACTCCTAATTTCATAAGTTATACCTCTAACTATTTTCCTAAGTCTGAAATAAAAATACCCTCCTTACCGGTTTGTCCAGTAAAGAGGGTATATATCACACTAGTTAAGCGTTTTTTAGTAGCTTTAGCAAACATTGTTTTTGCACAAGCTCATTTTTTAATGATACAAAACTAAGAACGTTGACACTATTTCAACATCAGACAGACACCCATACGTCCAGTTACGCCATTTTCTGCACGATAACTGCAGAACAATTCGTGATTATCAGCTGTGCAGACCTCAGCACAAACAATCTGCTCAGCAGGAACACCTGCATCACGTAAAACAGCCATATTATACCCCCATAAATCAAGCATATAATGACCTGACTTAGAAGCTATAGGAGTAAAATATTCTTCGTAGCCTTCAGCCTTATCACGTACAAAATCATCCACCTCATAGCAGCAACTGCCGATGGACGGTCCGATGGCTGCCACAATATCCTGCGGCTGACTACCAAAAGCTTCCTGCATAGTGCGAACAGTTTTAGCAGCAATATCTGCTACCGTACCACGCCAACCTGCATGTGCCAGACCAATGACCTTTAAGCGACGGTCAACTAACAGAACCGGTACACAGTCAGCAAAAAATAGTAATAGCGGTACTTGGGTAAGCTTCGTTACTAAAGCATCAGTATCGGCAATAGTATCGGCAAAATCAATAGCACCTGCACCGACAAGCTCTTCTGTAACCAACTGCACCTTAGACCCATGAACCTGTGCACAAGTCGTAAATCTCTCCGCCGGCACACCGATAGCATCAGCAAATAGCTTTCTATTAGCACGCACCAGCTCCGGTACATCATGAACATGCAAAGCTAGATTCAAAGTATCCTCCACCAAGGCCGACTGTCCATGCAGACGGCAGCTGCAGGCATTTACCACACCTGCCTCACTTAATAAAGGAAAAGTACCGAACCAAATATTTTTCTTTTGTTCAAGTACAAAATTTTTCATTAGCGGCACACTCCACAGCGTTTACAATTATCAAAGCACATCGGCGTAAACTTACCCTTATTACTGCGCTGTAATTCCTTTTGCAGATATTCTTTAGTCACACCCATATCAAGATGATCCCACGGCAGTGGTGCATCAATATCCAGCTCACGCTCGGCCAATTCGTCAGCATTCAGTTTATGACCACGCAACACACTTTTCAGGTTCTGACCGCTAGTATGTGCTTCCAACAAATATTCACCCATACGACGATCACCACGAGCCAATACGGATTGAATAACAGTTTCCTTTAAGGACTCGGTAATCAGCTTAATATGCTTACTCTTCTTTAAGCCGTCATTGAGCATTTTAAAACGTTGTTTTAAAGTACGTACATCACACAAAGAAGCCCATTGATACGGCGTAAATGGTTTGGGCACAAAGCCATTGACGCTGATAACCAGCTCACCTTTATTGCCGATAGCATCCATTTTCTCACGGATACGTAAAATCATATCTACAGTATCGACAATATCCTGAGTTTCCTCACCAGGCAGACCAATCATATAATACAGCTTAATATTACGCATACCTGCAACTGCAGCCATTTCAATCGCACTATAAATATGCTCTTCGGTAATACCTTTATTGATGGCAGCGCGCATACGCTCACTACCTGCCTCCGGTGCCACAGTCATAGTCCGTTGGCCGCTGCCTGCTAAAGCATGTGCCAAAGGCTGGGTCAGCATATCAGCACGCATGGAAGCTACGCTGAAAGGAATTTTATTTTCCACCAGATATTCTGTAAGCTCCTGCATCTGCGGATGATCAGAAACAGCAGCACCCATCAGACCGACCTTTTTTGTACGCGACGGACGGTTAGCGATATCAACCAAGATATTTTCCAGCTTACGCGGACGCGGTTTACGGAAACAATATCCTGCCATGCAGAAACGACAATGACGTCCGCAGCCACGTGCTACTTCAACAATATACATATCCTCAAACTCGGTACCGCTAGTCACAATGGCAGAGGTATGGGGATAAGCATCAATATCACGTACCCATTGACGCTTGATAGTCGCCGGTGCATCATCTAACGGCTGTAATTTGCAGAAATTACCCTCTACATCATACTCAGGCTCGTAGAATTTAGGTACATAAACACCGTCAGTATTTTTCAACTGCTCTAAAGCAGTATGTTTATCATCAGCAGCATAAACAATATCTAAAATCTGCTGTACCACCTCTTCGCCCTCGCCGATAACGAACGCATCAGCAACGGCTGCTAAAGGTTCTGGATTAAAAGTAGCACAAGGACCGCCGATAATCACCAGTGGCTCTTTTTCGTTACGCTCTGCCGCACGCAGCTTAATATTACCTAAATCAAGCACTGTCAGCAAATTATCATAATCCATCTCAAAGGACAGCATCACAAAAATAACCTTAAAATCGGCTAACGGACGACCTGTTTCAATACTTAGCAGAGAAGTCCTGCTTTTGATATGCTCCTGCAACAGTTGCTTATCCGGCAAAAAAAATCTTTCACAGGCACTATCAGAACGTTGATTAATTATTTGATATAAAATATGCATACCTAAGTTAGACATACCTAAGTGATACACATTGGGGTAAACAAAGGCAATGGGCTGACGCAGTCCCGGAGGATAAACCTGCGCACCTGTTTCCTCTGCACGTGTTTCTTGTAAATAATTTTTAATTTTCCAAGACAAAATTCTTTCTCATTCTCCTCTTTATGAACACTTAATTTTTCTCTGCTAATTTCTTTTCAAACAAATCTATCACTGTTTTTAATACTTTTAAACGAGCATAATATTTATTATTACCTTCAACAATAGTCCAGGGAGCATAAGATGTATCGGTACGTACCAGCATTTCATTAACTGCATCCTCATAAGCATCCCATTTTTCACGGTTACGCCAATCTTCATCAGTAATCTTCCATTGCTTCATCGGATCTCCCTGACGGTCATTAAAACGACGCAATTGCTCGTCCTTATCAATCTGCAGCCAGAATTTAGCAATAGCAATACCATGCTCTGCCCACTGCATCTCCATATCCTTGATTTCGTCATAAGAACGTTGCCATTCATAAGGCTTAGCAAAGCCCTCTACACGTTCTACCATGACACGTCCATACCAGGAACGGTCAAAGATAGAGATAGTACCAGGGTCAGGCAGATTCATCCAAAAGCGCCATTGATAATGGAATTGCTTATCTACCAAATTCGGTGCAGCAATAGGATGTACTCTAAAGCCTAAAGGATCTAAAGCCGCCGTCAGTCTACGGATAGCACCACCCTTACCTGCAGCATCCCAACCCTCAAAGCAGATAACAGTAGCAATTTGCTTCTTAAACATTTCAATCTGCAGCTGACGCAAACGTTTCTGATATTTATCCAGCTTTTCTTTATATTCAGCCTTGGACATTTCCTGAGAAGCATTAACCTGACTTAAAACATCATATTGAGCATTATTATGCACAGATTCTACAGGTTCCTCTTTAGGTGCTGCTACGGCAGTTTCAATACTGTCAACAATAGAAGTGATAATTTCGATTTCTGCACTACGACGATCATCAGCCGCGATTAAATGCCAAGGAGCATTGGATTTATCAGTAGCCTCCAGCATTTTTTCATAACGGTTCAAGAATTTATTATACTCTTTGCTGTCATCAAGAGCAGGATTGATTTCTCTCCAGGCACGGCCTAAAGTTTTAGCATTCTTTTCCAGATTTTCTTTCTGCTGTTTCGGAGATAAGTGCAAGAAATATTTCAGAATGATGTAGTTATCATCGGTCAACATTTTTTCAAACCGATTAATATGTTCAAAAGACAAATCTGCACAATCAGCACCTTTTAAATCGCCATCGGCAGTTTCATAAGCATTTTTCAAATAGTACCAACTACGGTGATATACCGCAATATTACCTAAAGCAGGTAAATGCTGCCAAAAGAAAGCGAAAAACGGTTGCTTATAATCCTTTTTTACCATATGGACGCTAGAATAAACATTAAAACCACGGGCATCCATTTCCTGCATCATCGTATTAATGATGGAACTGCGACGTGCACCGCGCCAGCCCTCAAAAATAATAATTACAGGCTTTTTCGCATCTCTTGACAATCTTTGAGCACGACCTAAACGTTCGCCTAAATCATCCATGATTTTGTTGAAATCTTCTTTTGAAACCTTTTTACTCAAATCTAAATTTTCCAGCATTGTAAAACATCTCCATCCCAAATCCGGATTTATAGATTTTCTTCCATACCATAAGGTTTTAAGCTACGTGGCTTGTCAAGCACCTGAGCCATGATAAACCCCTGCACCAAGGCCGCACGCTTTAATTTCACCTTCGGCTTCGGCTGTTGCTGCTGCATGGGTTGTACAGTAAACTTATCCACAGCAGTAATTGTTGACGGCTGATAATTATTATAGCCACGGAATTTATTCTCCTGATAAATATTACCCTTATCATGAACAACAGGAACTTCCTTGACAGTGGACTTACCTTGGGACGGTGGCACACTGTCATGATAAATCCTGCCTTTTGTTTCATGAACCGGCTCATCATCACGGTGAATACGTTGCTTTGCACTTTGAGGCTTACTTTCATCATAAACCTTGTCAGCCTGCTGTGCCAGCTTCTCCTGCTCATGTTTACGCAGAGCACGATTAAATTTTTCTGCCGGATTCTCGCGCTGATACGGCTTGATGCTACCTTCCTGTTCAGTAGTACCATAATCAGGCAGAGTGGTTTCTCCAGGCGTTTCAGGAATTTTTTCCGGCGTTCTTCTTTTCTTACCGCCCAAAAGCACCTCTAAAACACCTTTACACAACATCCCCAAAATAATTGTGGGTATCAATACGTCAAATAAATCACTCATAATAGTGACCTCGTTTATTTACCTACAGGCTTATCGTTACCATCTGCATCTTCTGCTTCGGCAATATTACGACGCATTTGGGTATCAGCCTGAATATTATTCAGACGATAATAATCCATAACACCAAGACGACCGCTTTCTAAAGCTGCTGCCATAGCTGTAGGAACTTTTGCTTGCGCTTCTACAACTTTCGCCTGCATTTCTTGCGTATAAGCCTTCATTTCCTGTTCCTTAGCTACAGCCATTGCACGACGCTCTTCTGCACGTGCCTGTGCAATGCGTTTATCAGCCTCTGCTTGGTCTGTCATCAAAGCAGCACCAATGTTACGACCTACATCAACGTCCGCAATATCAATGGAGAGGATTTCAAAAGCAGTACCTGCATCCAAACCTTTATCTAAAACAGTTTTAGAAATGAAATCAGGATTTTCTAATACCTTGCTATGATCATCACTGGAGCCTACATTAGTAACAATACCTTCACCGACACGGGCAATAATGGTTGCTTCACCGGCACCACCTACCAGACGGTCAATATTAGCACGTACTGTAACACGTGCTTTAACCTTCAGCTCGATACCGTCTTTGGCTACTGCACTAACAACAGGAGTTTCAATAACCTCAGGGTTAACACTCATTTGTACAGCTTCCAATACATTACGACCGGCTAAGTCGATAGCACAGCCACGTTCAAAACTCAATTCGATTTGGGCACGATGAGCAGCAATCAAAGCATCAATAACGCGGTCAACATTACCGCCTGCCAGATAATGCGCTTCTAATTGATTAACATTAACATCCAAACCTGCCTTATTAGCCTTAATCAACGGCAGAACGATTTGAGATGCAGGCACACGGCGCAGACGCATACCGATTAAGGTGAAAATACCGACATTAACACCTGCGGCAATGGCACTAATCCACAAGCCCAAAGGTACAAAGTTAAAAAATACGGCAATTAAGGCAATAACAATGATGAACATAAACCCACTGCCAAACACAAAATTAAACAACAAATCCATACGTTTACTCCTTTACTTCTTCAACAAAAATTTTACTTCCTTCTACTTTAATTACCTGTACAGCAGTTCCCTTGTCGATATACTCTCCCAAGCTGCTGACATCAAAACGCTTTCTGCCTATCTGCACCGTTCCTGCAGGACGCAGAGGTGTTAAGACAGTACCGCATTGCCCACACAAAGCAGTTAAATCATCACTACCTGTATAGCCGGTGCTGTTACTCTGCTTCTCCCACAGCACGAACGGGTTCCACTTGCTTTCCCGAGGCAGATACAACCAGAGAAACAAAACACCTAAAGCCAGGATAATATACATACCTGCAACTGCCAGCATGGACACTACACCGCCTCCCATCAGGCAGTACAAGCCCACTGTCAGGCAAAATAAGCCAGAAATACCAAAAATTCCGAAGCCGGGAATTATAACTTCGATTATCAGCAAAATAATTCCGCTAAGCAATAACCAAGCCTCTAGAGGCATAGCCCAACCTCCTTTATTTATTTTCTTTCATTATACCATTGAAAAGCGTTAAAGGAAAAATTATTATTTTGTGAACAAAAAAAGATGCTATTATGCAACGTTTATTACAAACATATGGGCACAACAACATCTTCCTGCATAAATTTTGTTCAAAATACAGAATAACCGTGCCAGATTGCTCTAACACGGTTATCGTAATTATTTGAGTAATTCACGAACGATAGCGTTAATACGTTTACCATCTGCACGGCCTTTTGTTTTGGCCATAACAGCCGGCATTACTTTGCCCATATCTTTCATGGTAGTAGCGCCGACAGCGGCAACAACTTCAGCTACGATGGCTTTCAGTTCGTCATCACTGAGTGCTTCCGGAAGATATTTCTTTAAAATAGCAATTTCTTCCTCAGCTTGTGCAACCAATTCGTCACGACCTGCTTTTTTAAATTCTTCAACAGAATCTTGACGCATTTTGACCTCTTTCATCAATACAGACAGAACTTCTTCATCAGTAAGCTCTTTCTTGTCATTGATTTCAACATTTTTAATATTAGCGCGAACCATGCGGATAACAGCTAAACGCAGTTTACCTGCTTCTCTGTCTTTCATGGCTTGCTTCATATCTGCAGTCAATTGGTCTTTTATAGACATACAGCCCGCCTCCAATTATCTGGTTTTACGTTTTCTGGCTGCTTCGGATTTTTTCTTACGGGCAACGCTCGGTTTTTCATAATGTTCGCGTTTTCTTACCTCAGAAAGAATGCCTGCCTTTTGGGTTGCTCTTTTAAATCTGCGCAGTGCGCTGTCTAAAGTTTCGTTTTTGCCAACTTTAATTTCTGCCATCTGTTCTCCCTCCCTCCACACACTTAGGGAAGTGTATCTGCAAATTAAGTTTTTCTGTGTAACCACATAAAAACACTTACTAAAATATTATACAAGAAAACACAAGCCTTGTCAATATTTTAGCACGGCGGCCAGCCTAATACTTTACCGCCAATTACGTGAATATGCAGATGCTTAACAGTCTGTCCGCCTTCGTCACCAGTGTTGATAACAACGCGGAAACCCTTCTCGGCAATACCGGTTTTTTCAGCAATCATTTTTACTTTTCCCAACATATATGCAACAAGTTCGGGATCAGCAGTAGTGATGTTATCAGTATGCTCTTTCGGCAGCAACAGTACATGCACCGGTGCAGCTGGAGCAATATCACGCATAGCCAGCATTTTATCGTCTTCGTAAACCTTATCGCACGGAATTTCACCCTTGATAATTCTGCAGAAAATGCAATCTTCAGCCATTTTCTCCCTCCTCTCATATCGTTAATAAGTATTACATTCTATGCTTATGAAAATTATCCTGCTAATTATTTATTAATTATCTAAAATTTCTCCGCGTAACCAATCATCCTGCACGCCGGTGATTTTCACCTGACAGATTTCTCCTGCCAGCTCCGGGGACGCAGGTACAACAACACGCAGATAAGGACCGCATAAGCCTTCCATATAGCCGACATCCGCAGGCTGCTCAAATAAAACCTCTTCCGTCTTGCCGAGCATACTTTGTAACATTTCCTGATGCAATTCTTCATCAACGGCAGCCAATCTAGCAGCACGCTCACTCTTCACTGTTTCATCCACTTGATCAGGCATGGATTCGGCAGGAGTTCCCTTCCGCTTAGAATAGGGGAAAATATGCATTTTGGCAAATCCGCATTGGCGGGCAAATTCTAAAGTAGTCGCAAAGTCCTCCTCCGTTTCACCAGGGAAACCTACAATAATATCAGTAGTAATTGCCACATCAGGCACCTGGGCACGAATATCCTTGAGCAGATCCTGGAAACGCGCAGTATCATAAGGTCTATGCATAGCCTTTAAAATTTTATCGCAACCACTCTGCAACGGCAAATGCAAATGCTTGCATAAACGCGGTTCGTTAGCCATCAATTCCAACAAACGCGGTTCTACCTCTACAGATTCCAAAGAACCTAAACGCAGACGACGTACACCCTCTACACTCAAAGCAGCCTGCACTGCATCATATAAAGTAATATGCTCACCGTTTTTCACCAGCTCCTTACCATAGCAGCCCAAATGAATACCAATCAGCACAACCTCTTTATAGCCTGCGGCCACTAATTTTCCGACCTCCTCGCGAATACTGTCCAAGCTGCGGCTACGCAACGGACCACGAGCATACGGAATAATGCAATAAGTGCAATATTGATTACAACCCTCCTGAATCTTCAGAAAAGCACGAGTTTTATCGGTTTCAGTACCGACACCTAATTCTTCAAACTTAGTATCCACCGTCATTTTCTGCACATTATCCAGCACTTTGCTTTCCTTAGAAAGCAAAGACTCCTCCACCAGCTCGACGATACGTCCACGCTCCTGATTGCCTATGATAACATCGACACCCTCAATAGCACGCACCTCATCCGCCGCTGTCTGTGGATAACAGCCCGTAACCACCACTAAAGACAAGGGATGATTACGAACAGCACGATTAATAATCTGACGTGATTTACGTTGACCGGTATTAGTAACAACGCAAGTATTAATCAAATAAATATCAGCAGGCTTATTAAAGTCTACAATCTCATAGCCTGCGGCACGGAAAATCTCCTCCATGCTGGCCGTATCTGCCTGATTGACCTTACAACCCAAAGTATAAAAAGCAATTTTCTTCATTATATATTAATCTCCTAAATCGCCTGTTTCATAAAAGATAGCGCTGATAGCCACCAAGCCTGCTGTTTCTGCACGTAAAATACGGCGTCCCAGACTTACAGGCACAGCACCATGCTCACGAGCTATTCCCAGCTCCTGCTCGCTGATGCCGCCTTCAGGACCAATCATCAACAACAAATCGGTAATAGGTGCTTTCTTTTCGGCACTCTGCAAAGCATTCTTCAGGCTCTGACGGTCCTCACATTCATAAGCAATAATCTTCGTAACACAATCATTACCCTTCAGCATTTCCTGCATAGTCTGTACAGGCTGCACTACCGGGATAATATCACGCTTACTTTGCTTAGCAGCACTTTCGGCAATTTTCTGCCAACGCTCCACCTTTTTAGCAGCCTTAGCACCATCAAGACGAACTACGGAATGCTCCATCGCCACAGGCACAATACTATAAGCACCCATCTCCACAGCCTTCTGGATAATAAAATCCATTTTTTCGCCTTTAGCTAATCCTTGTGCTAAAGTCAGCTTAACACACGGCTCATGACTTTCTGCTAATTTTTCTAAACAGCGTACAGTAACCTTCTCACTGTCAATAGCACTGATTTCCGCCAAAGCACTGACACCATCATCACTGACAATCTGCAACTGCGCACCTGGCTGCATACGCAATACCTTACTAATATGACGGGCATCCACGCCTTCAATAGTCATTTCTTCATTATATAACTGAGGTACAAAAAAACGATGCATCTTGCTTCTCCCTCACAACTTATTTCTTGCTGAACTGCATAACAACCCAGCCGCCACGGTGGTCGATTGCATCAACCTTTAAGCCCTCTTTGGCAGCTTCGGCTTCAATATCAGCCACACGCTCTTCAATAATACCGCTGGCCAAGAAAATACCATTATCATTCAGCTTCACAGGAATATCCTTCATCAGCATAATAATAATATCGGCAATAATATTGGCAATAATAACATCCGCCTTACCTTCGGTACCATGGAGTAAATCGCCTTCACGTACCTCGATTTTATCGCTCAAATGATTATCAGCTACATTTTCACGGGCAACACGTACAGCAACGCCGTCAATATCCACAGCCTTAACCGCTTTCGCGCCACATAAAGCTGCTGCAATAGCCAAAATACCACTGCCGGTGCCAACATCAAACACAGTTGCATCCTGTGGCATAACCTTTTCCAAACGCTCCATCATCATATTAGTAGTATGATGAGTACCGGTACCGAAAGCCATACCCGGGTCGATTTCGATAACGTGCTCACCCTCTTTGGCGATATATTCCTCCCAGCTAGGTTTAATAACCAAGCTTTGCCCTACATGAGTAACATGGAAATACTGTTTCCATTCATTAGCCCAATCCTGCTCGGAAACCTTGCGGAAACGGGTATTACCGAAACGGTATTTACCGATGCGTTCCTCCACCTCTGCCAAACCTGCTTCAATCTCTGCCAGGCGATTCTGCAATTTTTCATCATCAGCATAATAACCGCTGACAGTAACCACCTCTGTATTTTGCTGCTCCGGAATATCACACAGCTCCCAAGTACCGCTGTTGCGTAAATCATTAATCAGCTGCGGGTCCTCAATAGCTACACCTTTAGAACCTGCTTCAGTCAAAATTTCAGAAACTACCTCCACTGCTTCATGGGTTACAGCTACGTTTACTTCTATCCAATTGCTCATCTTTCAATCTCCTTTCGCACATAAACTTATTCTTAATTTTCTGCCTGCACACAAGCAAAAATAAAACTTACGTATACCATATCATACCATTTTTTAGGAATATTGAAAAGGAGCAGTACCTGGCACAACACGAAAAGTTCATCAGTATTTCACCCTTCTTTTTAGGATGAGCATAATATGCAGAATTACCCGCTTTTCTGCTTGACTTAATATGATTCCCTATCTATAATATGCTTAAAGATAATCCGTGGACAAACGCGAATTTTTCCACCGGTAGTGGACATTAACAATATTGAGTGTAGGAGGGCTATTATGCTGACACTGGACAAAATCTATCATGCCTCTTTCGTTTTGAAAAAAATCGCCCGTAAGACCGACCTGATTGCCGCACCGAACCTGGCACCGGGCCTTGATTTATATCTGAAAACCGAAAATCTTCAAGTAACAGGCAGTTTTAAGGTACGTGGTGCCTATTACAAAATCAGCCAGCTTTCCCAAGAAGAACGTGATAAAGGCGTTATTGCCTGTAGTGCCGGCAACCATGCTCAAGGCGTAGCCTTAGCTGCCACACAGATGGGTATTAAAAGCGTTATCTGTATGCCCAGTGGTGCACCGATTATGAAAGTAGAAAACACCAAACGCTTAGGTGCACAAGTAGAGCTTGTTCCCGGTGCCTATGACGAAGCCCATGACCGTGCCGTACAGATGCAGGAAGAAAGCGGTATGACTTTTATCCATCCCTATGATGATGAGCTTGTTATCGCCGGCCAAGGCAGTATCGGTTTAGAAATCTTAGAACAGCTGCCCGACCTTGATGCTGTTATTGTTCCTATCGGTGGTGGCGGCTTAATCAGCGGCGTAGCTTTTGCAATCAAAAGCCTGCGTCCGGAGGTTAAAATCTATGGTGTACAAGCTGCCGGTGCTCCCAGTATGTTTAAAGCCTTCCATGAGCATCATTACTGTACTTTAGATAAAGTAAAAACCTTTGCCGACGGTATTGCCGTAAAAACCCCTGGTGAAAACACTTATAAATTAATCAATAAATATGTTGACGACATTGTTACTGTCAGCGAAGATGAAATCGCAGCCGGTATTTTAGCTTTAATGGAAAAACAAAAATTAGTAGCCGAAGGTGCAGGTGCTACTCCTATTGCTGCGGCCTTATTTAACAAGTTACCCTTGCAAGGAAAAAAAGTTGTCTGCTTGGTTTCCGGTGGCAATATCGACGTAAACATTCTTTCCCGTGTTATCACCCGTGGTCAGATTACCAGCGGCCGTAAGGTTGATTTAGCCATTGCCCTAGATGACCGCCCTGGTCAACTGCGTCTGGTAACCGAAATCGTCAGCCAATGCGGCGCCAATGTTATCAGTGTGCACCACAACCGCAATGATATCAAAATGCCGATTACAGGCTGCTATCTGAAGTTGGAACTGGAAACTCGTGATAAAGAACAAATCGAAGAAATCAAAGCTAAATTTGAAGAAGCAGGCTTCTCTGTGCTGACTAATCAGCCTTGCTGCTTTTAAAAACTAAAATAGATTATTTTAACAAAGATGCTTTCTGTATATTGCAGGAAGCATCTTTGTTGTTGTGGAAAGCATACTTAACATAGCACACCCCTCAGTCAGCTTACGCCACACTTCATTAGCACTTCTACCCTTGCCGTCCCTTTCCACCTCTCAGTTGGCGCCAAGCAACTACTGATTTTCTTTGGCAAAAGTAGTTACTGACGTGTTCTCTTTCACTCTACACTAATTATTTCTATCGCAGTAAATTAGAATTTCTCACTACAGCTTAACTGGCTTGCCTCTCCTCGCGAGGAGAGGTGGCAGTGAGCTTTAGCGAACTGACGGAGATGTCTTACTCCTCCGTTCTTCTCACTCACTAACGGAATAATGCCACCCATAACAAAAACTGCACTCAAAAACTATTACAGTTTTTAAGTGCAGTTTAAAATACTTTTATTAAAATTTGTAAAACCCTTATTCGCTTATTTAGTAATCAGCTCAATCAGCTTTAAGGTCATGCGACAACTTTTTTCCACTGCATCCATAGGCATGAATTCTGCATAGGAGTGGAAGTTATGAGCACCAGTGAAGTAGTTAGGAGTAGGAATACCTTTAGTAGAGATAAAGGAGCCGTCAGTGCCACCACGCATAGCAATATCCTTCGGATTGATATTCAGCTCTTTCATTGCTTCAAAGATATGGTCAATGCAGACTTTGTTATCTTCGTTGATAGCATCAGCAATGTTAGCATAAACATCAGTGATTTCCAACTCGATTTTAGCTTTCGGATTTTTCACCTTAACAAATTCTACAGCATCCTGAATATATTTTTTACGTGCTTCATACAGTGCTTTATTATGGTCACGGATTTTAATATCCAAAACAGCTTCAGAAACATTGCTGTTTAAGGATTGTACCCAGATAAAGCCTTCAGTACCCTCGGTGTGTTCCGGAGTTTGGATACGGTCGAAGCAGTTAATAATGTCAGTTGCTACTAAAACAGGGTTTACCAAAGTATTTTTAGAGGACATGGGGTGAGCTGTTACGCCTTGGATTTTAATAATAGCAGTACCAGCATTAAAAGTTTGGTAAACAACTTCACCCAACTCGCAGCAGTCGATGGTATAAGCAAAATCGACAGGGAATTTGCTGAAGTCCATTTTTTTACTGCCACACAGACCTACTTCTTCATCCGGAACAAAAGCCACGTAAATATCACCATGAAGAATGGTTTTATCTTGTGCCAAGGTTTCTAAAGCGACCATGATATTAGCAATAGCGGCCTTGTTATCAGCACCAAGAACAGAAGTACCATCGCTGACGATTAAATCATTGCCGATATATTTTTCCAGTTCAGGATGTTCGCTTACTTTTATAGAAATATTCTTTTCTGCATTCAGCAGTACGTCGCCGCCTTGGTAATTTTTAATTACTTGCGGATGTACGTCAGGAGAAAGGTTAACATTAACAGTGTCTAAATGCGCTACCCAGCCGACAGTCGGCACTTTGTGATAGCCGGCAGGCAGATTGGATGGCAGATAACCTGTTAATACGGAATATTCACTAATCTCCAGATTAACCAAACCTAATTCCGCTAAGTCACTTTTGAGCAGCTCTGCCAATTGACGCTGGCCAGGTGTGGACGGAACAACCGCTGCACCTTCAATACTTTCGGTGCTTACTGCGGCATAACGGAAAAAGCGTTCAGTAAGGCGTTCTTGCATAGATTTCATTGTACACGCATCCTTTCAAAGCTAAAGAATCTTAAATAACAAAATATCCGCTGAAGCTGTCCATAGCAGAAAGCATAAACAGCTTCAACGGTTAAAAACACATTACATCATGCGGCGGGGATATACATAATCAGCTTGTAAACCTAAAGGAATATCCATAAACCAATAAATATACAGCATGACCGTCAAACTAATCAATAAAGCAATAGTATAAGGAAGCATCATGGAGCTTAAAGTACCGATACCAGAGCTTTTTACATATTTTTGGCAATAGAGAATAATCAGCGGATAGAAAGCAAACATCGGTGTTACAACGTTTACCGCAGAGTCGCTGACACGGAAAGCAACTTGGGTTAATTCTGGAGCAATACCTACTGCCATAAGCATAGGTACGAAAATCGGTGCTAAAATCGCCCATTTAGCAGAAGCAGAAGTAATAATCAAATTCAGCATTGCAACGAAAATGATGATACCGAACACTGTAACCTGCGGCGGCAGTGCCAAAGATTTTAAAAATTCTGCACCGGCAACTGCAATCAACGCACCCATATTAGACGCACCGAAAGCATAGAGGAATTGGGCAGCAAAGAAATAAAATACGATTAATTGTACCAAAGTTTTGGTAATATCTTCCATTGCTTTAGTAACATCTTGTGGAGATTTGAATTTGCCAACTAAAATACCGTAAGTCAAACCAACAGCACCAGTAAAAACAAAAAGCAAGGAAACTATGGACTGCATAACAGGAGCTTTAAAGCTTGCCAGCATTCCCTGATCATCACGGAAAATAGAATCAGCAGGTAAAAGCAAAGCCACAAGACCTACTACCATAACAATCAATAAACCTGTAGCAGCATAAAAAGCACGATTTTCCTGCGGTGTAACAGCAGTATTGCCGTCTTCGCCGACATCGATATCTTCATCGAGCGGGCAAGTTTTCCACAGCCAAGGTTCTACAATACGTTCAGTTACATACCAGCAGCTAGGAATAACAACAAAAGTTGCACCAAAAGCAAAGAAATAGTTACATAATACGTTAACTTGATAATTGGAATCTATAATCTGTGCTGCACTTTGAGTAAAACCTTGAATAACAGGATCAATTGCAGACGGAGTATAGTTAGCAGCAAAAGCACCGGCGATACCGGCAAAAGAAGCAGCAATACCAGCCAAAGGATGCTTACCTGTTGCATAGAACATATAAGCAGCAACCGGAATGATGATTACATAACCGGTATCAGGACCAAGATGGCTCAGCATACCAACGAGAATAATAATCGGGGTAATCAAAAATTTCGGAGTAATTGCCAAAATTTTCTTCAAAGAAGTATTGATATAGCCAGAACCATCAGCAATACCAATACCTAAAGTAGCTACAATTACCATGCCCAACGGTGGGAAACCGGAATAGTTAGTAACCATCTTGGAAAGCATATCAACAATATTTTTACCGCTCAGCATATTATTGACAATGATTTCCTTCCCCGTAGTCGGATGCACATAACCGAAGTGCATAGTAGAAAGGATTGCTGATAAAACACAGCAGATTACAAAGGCACCAATAAACAAGATTGTAATATCAGGGATTTTATTACCAACGCGTTCAATCAAGGCTAAAATGCCGCCTACTTGATTTTTATCCTTGGTGTATTGCATAGAAAAAATCACTCCTTAAATAATATTAATATACCAATCCATTATACTATTCTGATCTGAAAAATTGCAAGTAATTAATAAATCCAACTCAGACAAATTTTCTCTGAATCGCTATATATACGCAGATTAACGCATTTCAGCAAGTTTTCAGCATTTCAGCAAGTTTTCAGCATTTCCATTATTTTCGCAATATATTTATAAATATACTTTGGAGCATCTTTTCCATGTTGTGCATACTGGCACTGCCTTAGTGCAAATAATTACACAACATGGAAGGTCTATTAGCATATTCATGGTACAAACGCTGTAACTCCGCTAAAAACCAGGGATCATTTTTATAACGCTTATACGCTTTTTCCAACTCTAAAACAGTGCTCATCAGCACCTCGGGCATATATTATCCCCCATGAATACCATATCTTCCTTTAGTCATTTGCATTCTCTCCTTGTCAATAAAAATTTGTCAAAGGATGAATCTGCTGCGTAATACAGGCAATAATATACACTTATACCTGCGGTACCACCTTGTTTCAACAGCCAAAGCCGTTGCACTTTTAGCAGAATGCCATCACATCCCTCACCCATAACGCAGGTGCTGCGTTGCAGAATACTCTCACTGACGTGATTTGACTGCACCCTCAGCGGTCCATTTACCAATCTGCATCTCTATCCGGCTCACACCCACCCGAACTCTCTGTAAGCGCATCTACTGGCTTGATCTCCGCCTCTACGGTTTGTGGTTTAATATGAAATTGACGTTATTGTACTACCACTGTACAAAATCCGTCAAGCATTTTCTAAAAAACTTCTTTTACTTATATTTTTTGTAATACAATTCACACTTTACAGTTTTATGTTATAATAAAAACATATTCTAAATATCTGTGAAAGGTGTGATAAATAATGTTGACTGCAGCTGATTTTGATAAACTCGGTTTTTGGGAAGATACTACTCCCGAAGAAAATATTACTGTTTATGGTATGGATTTCGGTACTGATTATATTATGCTGACTGACGATTTAGGCAAAACTCCTGTCGATAAGAAAAAATTTATCGTCGTTGCTGCCTATAATGATGCTGACTGTTTCCTTTGGGGCATAGAACTGAAAAACTTTGCCGCACTCGAAAATTTATGTGCACAATATCCGGCAGGCAGTACTGAGCTTTTTAATGCCCTGCATGATTACAAACTACCGAAAAAATAACATTACAGAAAATAGCGTAAGAAAAAGATTAGAGCCGAGTTCTTTGCAAAGTACTCTCACTCTAATCTTTTTTATTTATCAGCCTATATTATCTTAAGCATTACATATAACTTTATTTTTACTGCAAGGCAAAACTTACATCGACATTTGCCTTTAAAGTAATGTTATGTGTAGCAATATCTGTATTAGCTACACCATCAGCATAAGCAGCATTTTTACTCAAAACATTATATCGCGGTCTATCCCAACTATTGAAACTATGAATATTAGCATAAAGCAGATAACCTAAGCTTCTCCCGCCAGCACTAGCTACCACAGCCGCCTGCTGACGAGCATTTTCCACGGCCTGCGTCAAAAGCTGCTTCTGATATAAAGCAGGATTACTTACATCATAGTCAATGTCATTAATTTCGTCGACACCACTCTTGCTAATTTTGTCGATGATAAAGCCGACTTTAGCTAAATCATTTACCTTTACCTGCAAATCATTATCAGCCTCATAACCTTTCCTTTTGCCCTCTTCATAAACAGGACTAAGTCGATAATTTAATGTTTGCACCTCTTCACCTAAAATACCGTATCCAAGTAAGGCACGACGTATTTCGGCCACTTTGGCAGCATTCTCTGCGGTTGCCTCACCTGCTGTTTTGCCCCGTCCGCAAACTGTAAAGTGAACATACGCCATATCTGGCATAACATCCATGGATGCACTCCCATTGATATTTATTTTATTAAGAGCATTGTCCTCTGCCAATGCACTACCGACACCAAAAAAAGTAAGGGTAATGAGCCCTAAAACAAAAAATATTTTTCTGAGTTCTTTCATAGTAAAAAAAGCCTCCTTTGCCTATTTTTAAACGGTTTCAGTATATCATAAAAAATAAATTATAGCAAAAAAACACCTGTTGATTGATGTGGGAAATACTTTTTTACTCTTGCTAAAAATTTTAAAATATATTATAATTAACTATCTTGAATTTACAAAATTATTTAAACAGTTGTATTTTTCAAGTGTACACTATTATACGAAAGGATGTATTTTTTTGGAACGCGAAAATTTCTCTTCACGCATCAGCTTCATACTGATTTCAGCAGGCTGTGCTATCGGTTTAGGTAACGTCTGGCGTTTCCCCTATATTACCGGTTTGTATGGTGGCGCTTCATTCGTACTTATTTATCTCTGTTTTTTATTAATGCTCGGTCTGCCGATCATGGTTGCCGAATTTTCCGTCGGTCGTGCCAGTGTCCGCAGTGTAGCAAAATCCTTTGATGTGTTAGAGCCTAAGGGAACAAAATGGCACTTATATAAATACGGAGCTATTGCCGGCAACGTCGTTTTAATGATGTTTTATACCACAGTTTCAGGCTGGATGCTCTATTATTTTTATAAAATGGCTGTAGGCGGTTTTGTCGGCTTAGACTCTAAAGCAATCGGTCAAGTCTTTGGTAATCTGCTCAGCGATCCGGTAACAATGACCGGCAATATGATTATCATTGTTCTGATGTGTTTTGGTGTTTGCTTCTTGGGTGTTAAAGCCGGTGTAGAACGCATTACTAAAAATATGATGGTCTGCCTCTTATTATTAATGCTTGTTTTAGCAGCTAACTCTGTTATACTCCCCAACAGTGCCGCAGGCCTGAAATATTACCTTTATCCCGATTTCAGCAAAGTTGTAGAACATGGTGTCCGCGAAGTAGTTTTCGCTGCTATGGGTCAAGCATTCTTTACATTAAGCTTAGGTATCGGTGCTTTAGCAATTTTCGGCAGCTATATCGGTAAAGAACAATCATTGACCGGTGAAGCAATCTGGATTATGGCTTTAGATACCTTCGTAGCTATTATCTCCGGCTTGATTATTTTCCCTGCTTGTTTTAGCTTCGGTATTCATCCCGACAGTGGTCCGAATCTACTGTTCGTAACCCTGCCGAATGTCTTTGAAGCCATGAGCGGCGGCCGCATCTGGGGTAGTTTGTTCTTCCTCTTTATGCTCTTTGCTGCTATGTCCACAGTTATTGCAGTATTTGAAAATATCACTTCCTGTATTACCGATTTGACTGAATTACCACGTAAAAAAGTTATTCTTTACTTAATTCCAGTTATTATTCTGCTTTCCCTGCCCTGCATTTTAGGTTTCAATAATTGGAGTCATATCCAACCATTAGGTCAAGGAAGCTGCATCCTGGATTTAGAAGACTTTTTAGTCAGCAATAACCTTTTACCTTTAGGCAGTCTTGTTTATCTGGCTTTCTGCACCAGCCGTTATGGTTGGGGTTGGGATAACTTCATCCGCGAAGCAGATACAGGTAACGGTGTACGCTTCCCCAAATGGATTCGTTTCTACGCTACTTATATTCTGCCTTTAATCGTTCTTTATATCTTCTTCAATGGTTATTGGGCTTTATTTACAAAATTGTTTAACTAAAATATAGGCAAAATACTCCTGCTAATAATGGCAGGAGTATTTTTTTTTTAGAACATTCTCCTGCTCTATTGTTTTGTTATCCATTCTTAGCCCTTACGTTGACACTCTTCTGGCAGAAAGGTATAATAAAAGATAACTAAATTAAGCTTTTAGAAGGCTGAAATGTAAATATAACAGCTAGGAGGATTTTTCCCTTAGCACAATCGGAGGTATAAACATGTCAGAAAAAATTATTCTTACCGGCGACCGTCCTACAGGCCGTCTTCATGTAGGACACTATGTAGGTTCTTTACGCGAGCGTGTACGCCTGCAAAATTCCGGTGACTATGATAAAGTATATATTATGATTGCTGATGCTCAAGCATTAACTGATAATGCTGAAAATCCTGGCAAAGTGCGTAAAAACATCATCGAAGTAGCTTTAGACTATTTGGCTTGCGGTATCGACCCGACCAAAACTACTATCTTTATCCAATCCATGGTTCCGCAATTGACCGAGCTTACCTTCTATTATATGAACTTAGTAACTGTTGCTCGTGTACAACGTAACCCGACCGTAAAAAACGAAATCAAACTGCGTAACTTTGAAGCAAGCATTCCTGTAGGCTTCTTTGTATATCCTATTAGCCAAGCTGCTGATATCACTGCTTTCCGTGCTACTACAGTTCCTGTAGGCGAAGACCAACTGCCTATGCTGGAACAATGCAAGGAAATCGTTCATAAATTTAATGCTGTTTATGGCGAAACCTTAACCATGCCGGAAATTGTTCTGCCGCAAAATGATGCCTGCCTGCGTCTTCCCGGTATCGACGGTAAAGCAAAAATGAGTAAATCCTTAGGCAACTGCATTTATCTTAGCGATTCTCCGGAAGAAGTTAAGAAAAAAATTATGTCCATGTACACCGACCCGGACCATGTACGTGTACAAGACCCAGGTAAAATCGAAGGTAACTGCGTATTCACTTATTTAGACGCTTTCTGCCGTCCGGAACATTTTGCAAAATATCTGCCTGATTATGAAAATCTCGATGCTTTGAAAGAACATTACCAACGTGGTGGATTGGGCGACGTTAAAGTAAAACGTTTCCTCAATGCTGTTTTAGAAGAAGAACTGGCACCTATCCGCGAACGTCGTCATATGTGGGAACAACGCATTCCTGAAGTTTATGAAATTCTGCGTAAAGGCAGCGAAGTTGCTGCTGCTGCTGCTGAGGCAACTCTCCATGATGTTCGTAACTCTATGCGTATCAACTACTTTGAAGACCAAGAATTAATCAATCAACCTTACGAAAAACAAGATTAATAATTAAGTTAAAAAGCTCACAGCTTATGTACTGTGAGCCTTTTCTTTTCTCTTATAGAGATACAAAAAAGCGGGAAGAAAATTCTTCCCGCTTAATTTTTATATGTAAATATTAGTCACGCAGTTTTGCTTTGTATTGTTCAGCAACTTCCGCAATAACTTTCTTCATAGAAGCATCTACTTCCGCATCAGTCAAAGTGCGGTCAGAAGCTTGGTAGGTTAAGTTAAAAGCAATGGATTTGCAGCCTGCAGCAACTTGTTTACCAGTATAAATATCAAATACACGTACATCTTGCAGCAATTCGCCGGCATTAGCACGGATAACAGCAACGATTTCGTCATTAGTAACCTCAACAGGTACTACAACAGCAATATCACGGCTCATTGCAGGATATTTCGGCAGATGATGATATTTAGGTACAGCAGTTGCATAAGCAACTAACGGTTCTACATTCATTTCCAAAACATAGGTGGTTTGATCCAGCTCAAAGTTTTCTTGAACAGTCGGATGTACTTCACCGAAGGAGCCGATTACTTCGCCGTTAATGACTACATCACAGCTCTTGCCTGGATGCAGATACGGTGCGGCAGAACGAACTAAAGTATAATCATCTACCTGCAGATTTTCTAAAAGGCCTTCAACAATACCCTTCATATCATAGAAATCAACATTTTCTTTAGATTTGCACCAGTTCAGTTCTTCACGACGACCGCTGATAACAGCAGTGATTACAGGACGTTCGATAGGATCCTCAGTCAACGGCAAGGCTTTAGGCAAAAATACACGACCTACTTCGAATAAAGCAACGCTGCTGTTATGGTTACGCAGATTGAAGGAGGCAGTTTGCAATGCACTGGGAATCATAGTGGTACGCATTACAGAGAAAGCATCGGTAATCGGGTTCAAAAGCTCGATACATTGACGTCTAGCATCGTTTTCCGGCAGCAACATTTTATCAAAAGCATTAGCTTTGATAAAGCTATAAGTCATCATTTCGTTCAAGCCTGCAGCAGCTAAATAATCTTGTACGGAATCTTTAACATCATCCAATACGGATTGGTGACCTTGAGTGATCTTCAGTTCCGGTTGATGGCTTTCAATATAATCATAACCATGCATACGGGCAACTTCTTCACTGATGTCAGCATCACATTCAATATCACGACGCCAGGTTGGAGCAGTAACTACCAGGTTTTCGCCTTGTTCCTCAACACCGAAGCCCAATTTTTGCAGAATAGAGATGATTTCCTCACGGCTGATTTCACAACCGATGCGGCCGTTAATTTTAGCGGGAGAAGTAGTAATAACAGCAGGTTTAATTTCTTCCGGATATGCTTCTACGATACCTGCAAAGGTTTCGCAAGCACCCATTTCTTCTAACAAATGAGCAGCACGGTTTAAAGCATTATGGTTCAGAATAGTATCAACGCCACGCTCAAAACGACCAGATGCTTCACTACGCAGACCTAAAGCACGAGAGGTACGACGGATGCTAGGACCATGGAAGGAAGCAGCTTCCAGAATAACGTTTTTGGTATCGCCGCTTACTTCAGTTAACAGACCGCCCATAACACCACCTAAGCCAGCAGCTTTTTCAGCATCGCCGATAGTAATCATGGAAGAGTTGAGGATACGTTCCTTTTCATCCAAAGTAATCAGTTTTTCGCCTTCTTCAGCACGACGTACAACCAGGCTATGACCAGCAACCTTATCAGCATCATAAGCATGCATCGGTTGACCAAGTTCTAACATTACATAGTTAGTTACGTCAACTACGTTGCTGATAGGACGCACACCGCAGGCACGCAGACGACGTTGCATCCATTCCGGAGAATTAGTGATTTTGATATCTTTAAGTACGCGGGTAGCAAAACGGCTGCACAATTCAGGAGCAGCAATCTTTACGCTTACATAGTCGGCTGCATTACCGCCTGCAGCTTCTTTAACATCCATAGCAGGCATTTTCAGCGGACAACCGGTAATAGCACTGATTTCACGTGCCAGACCGATAATGCTGAAGCAGTCAGCACGGTTGGATGTCAAGTCGATATCAATAATGGTATCGTTTAAGCCCAGTACTTCTTTAATATCTACGCCGATGGGAGTATCCTGTGGCAGAATGAAAATACCGCTACGTTGTTCAGGCAATAACAGCTTGCTATCGATACCTAATTCTTCGGCACTGCACAGCATACCAAAGGAATCAAGACCACGCATTTTCGCTTTTTTCAATTTCATGCCTTCAGGGTTGCGACCACTAGGAGGCAGTTTACTGCCAACAACAGCAACAGGAACCATATCATATTGATGTACGTTTTGGGCACCGGTAAGAATTTGTACTAAATCGCCGCCTTGACCATAGTCCATCATACAAATCCACAGATGATCAGAGTTAGGATGACGAGAAATTTCCATTACCTTACCGGTAATAACACCTTCCAAGCCTTCACCTAAATTAGTAACAGTATCTACTTCCAAACCGGCACGGGTAATTTTATCGCACAGCTCAGCGGTAGAAATGTTAATATCTACATATTGTTTTAACCATTCTAAAGATGCTAACATTGTGCTCCTCCTTATTTGAACTGACTGATGAAGCGTTGATCGTTTTCGAAGAACAAGCGTAAATCATCAATACCATATTTCAGCATAGCAATACGTTCTACACCCAGACCGAAAGCAAAACCTGTCATTTGTTCAGGGTCATAACCGCTCATACGCAGTACGTTAGGATGTACAACACCAGCACCCAAGATTTCCAGCCAGCCACTGTCCTTGCATACATGGCAACCACCTTTACCTTGGCAAATCGGGCAGGAGACGTCAACCTCTACAGAGGGCTCAGTGAAGGGGAAATAAGAAGGACGCAGACGTACTTTAACATCGTTGCCGAACATTTGCTTACAGAAGAGTTCCAAAGTACCTTTTAAGTCAGCTAAGCTGATATTTTTATCAACAACAAGACCTTCTACTTGGTGGAACATCGGAGAGTGGGTAGCATCGTAATCGCAGCGATAAACAGTACCCGGGCAAATCATACGAATCGGAGTATTAGGCTCCATGCGTTCCAAGGTTCTTGCTTGTACACCACTGGTTTGGGTACGCAGCAGATAATTTTCAGTAATATAGAAAGAATCCTGCATATCCAGAGCCGGATGATCAGGAGGTAGATTCAAGGCAGTAAAGTTATGGTAAACATCTTCGATTTCCGGACCATCGCAAACGTCAAAACCCATACGCATAAATACTTTTTTGATTTCACGTAAGGTCAAGGTTACAGGATGCAGATGACCTGCATTCGGTTGACGACCGGGCAAAGTAATATCAACTTGTTCGTTTGCCAGTTTATCAGCTAAAGCCTTCTTTTCTAAAACAACAGTATTTTCGTTGATGATTTTTTCTAATTCAGCTTTAATTTCATTAACTATTTGACCGATTTTCGGACGTTCTTCCGCAGGTAATTTACCCATACCACGTAAAATTTCAGTCATCGGGCCTTTTTTGCCCAAATATTTGACACGCAAATCTTTGAGTTCATCCAGAGAGCTGACAGAAGCAAGCTCAGCTAAAGCTTCTTCTCTCAAAGCCATTAATTTCTCTCTCATAGTAGCTTCCATGTTCTTCCTCCTAAGCCGAAATCATAAAGATTTCTTAAATTTAAGCAATAGAAAAACCCCTGCAAATTAAAATTCACAGGGGCGAAAAATCGCGGTACCACCCATATTTATACCTTCATTAAAAGCTTTAACGCAGCCTTACGTCCTTCCTACGCAGCATGACCTTCAGACGGAACACTCCCAAGGGAACTTCAACACGCATTCATGTATGAGGCTTGCAGCCGATGACCTCACTCTCTGCAACATTACAGCAAATCTACTTTCTTGTTCATAGTGTAACAGGGGTTTATTCAATTCGATGTTTATTATAGCACAAAATAGTCCATGGTGCAATGCAGGATTATTTTTCGTCCAAAACAGGTACGAAATAAGCATCTATACCGGTAATTTCTCCAGGCTCCAAGCGGACAAATGTTTCAGATGCCTTCCCATTAATTACAAAGCAGGAATAAGTATATTTGCCGTTAACTGTACCGTTGTCGGCCTCCTGCTCCACGTCAACAGAAGCAATGAATTGTTGATAAATAAGATTGCAATCTTCACAATCATCTTCGGCTTCATAACTAGCAAGTCCATTAGGTTCTACAATAGCAATGCCAGCACCTTCACGTCCGAAAATCGGCTTTTTAATATAACGCTGACCACGCAGAGCATTGCTATCTAAATAGGTAGGTGCTAGATGTTTACCTAGCAAAATTTCTTCTTCTGCATTCCAGAATAAATGGTGTTGGTATAAATACCAAGCCAACGCCAATAACGCTTTATTTTGTAAAACAATGGATTTAATCGGATTAACAAAATCAACTTCACCCCAATTAGCCAGCTCCATTAATTTTAATCCCAACGGAAAGCCGTCATCACTTTCATCATCCATCAACAACTCTAGTGGATGTAGACGATACAAAATATCTACCTTATCTTCTTTTTTAAAGACATCATTGGGAATATATACACCATTATCTTGGACAATCAATTTATCGAGAGAAACAAGACGACAGCTGACGACCATAGGCATATTCTGCTTACGTAGCACCTCACGCACCTTATTAAAAACAAATTTAGCATTTGCCCAGTCTTCATCATAGGCTGCATCAGCAGCAAAGGCAATGCGTACTTGTTCGCGATTACAATACTTTTCTTGACGCAGCAACGCCAAAAACGGCTCAGCAAGCTCCTCACCAGAGGAACGAGCAACTAAATCAAGATTATGCATTTTCGCAAAATAAGCTTCCGCAAGTTTATTAGCATAAAATGTTTCCGGCATCGCACAAGGAGTATCGGCATTAACCTCCACCAGTTTATATACCCCCTGCAAATCCTTAACAAAATCAAGACGGGTAATATAGCTTACACACTGGGAATTATCCTCTTCGATAAAAGGCGTTAACTTATCCGTCATATTAAACAAATCAAAAGGCATCTTAGCAGATTTACTACGCAGCATTTCTACCAATCTACTTAAAGCTGCTACTAAACCGCTACTAATATCCTGCAGCTCCTGTTTTTTCGCCTCTGACATAATAAGTGCACTTAAAGTAGGATAACGATTTACCCACTCTACATTATCGACGTAAGGCATAATCTCTAAATCAATATTATCTAACCAAGTATTAGCTTCTCTATATTTGTACATAATTCACCTCATTAAGAAACAGCACTGCCATGGGAGCGGCTCATACCACTGCCGATACCACTTTTACCACTAGAACCCACACTACCGATTTTAGAAGTACGCTCTGTTGGATTAGAGCTTTGTTGTTGTACGGTATTGCTAGATTTCTCACCACCTGCATCAGGTGCTTGATTCGGAGTGGAATTACCGAAAAAAGAACTACCACCAAAGCCTCCACCGCTCATACGTCCGAGGAAATACCATGGAAAAAAGCCACTGCTATGATGATTTTCTTGTGCATTGCCGTTATCCCACTCTTCTTCTTTTTCCTCTTTTTCAAGAACATGTATAGTAGCAGTAGTAAGTAAAACAGCAGCTAAAACACCTGCTAAAAGTATCGTACGTTTTTTATTATTCAGCATAATAATCCATCCTTATCTTTATAGAAAAATTAATACTAATTATATTCATTATAGCATAGCCATAAATATAAACATAGACAAAAAATAAAAGAAATCAAAGCAGAATTGTACTTCTTCTCGATATCCATTTTTTATATAATATTTTTACTAGCTGTAGAAATACTTAGAAATTCTAGTAAATACAATACGAAAAATAACAAAATATTATAAAAAACTCTTGTCAAATAAACTATATTCTGTTATAATGAATTTTGTTCTAATGAACAATACTCCGGGATGGTGTAATGGTAGCACAAGTGACTCTGGATCATTCGGTCTGGGTTCGAGTCCTAGTCCCGGAGCCAATGGCGCCATGGTCAAGCGGCTAAGACGTCGCCCTCTCAAGGCGAAATCCGGGGTTCGATTCCCCGTGGCGCTACCAGAAATTATGCACTGAAGTTTGGCTTCAGTGCTTTTTTATATATCTTATTTTTTAACCAATATGCATAGTATTTAGTGGTCAGCAGTTTGTTGACCACTTTTTTATTTGCCAAAAAATACTTGCCCATAAAGAGCAAGTATTTTAAGATATTCTACTAAAACTAATTGTCCATTTTTATATGCAAATATCTATTTTATTTACGCAATAATCGAACATGCTTATTCCCATCAACAATAGTTATCTTAGTATTTACATTATAAACAGATAAAATATTCTCTTCATTCACAATGCTTGCTGTATCACCATAAGCAAATATGCTTCCATCCTTCAGCATCAATAATTTATCACAGAACATAGAAGCCAAATTCAAGTCATGAATAATCATGATTATTGTAAGTTCTTCTTTCTTAGCTAGTTCATCAATCATATTTAGTATAAAAAGTTGATTGTGCAAATCCAAGCTACTAGTTGGCTCATCAAGAATAATAATTTTAGGTTGCTGTGCCAAAGCTCTAGCTATAAACACTCTTTGACGCTCACCACCACTCATTTCACGGATACTCCGAAAAGCAAATACTTCTAAATCCATTTTTTCCAATAAATCATAAACTATTTTTCTATCATTTTCCGAAAAGCTCTGATTAGCATATGGTATCCTGCCCATCATTACTGTATTCAAAACATTAATATCAAAAAAGTTATTATTATATTGAGGTACATAAGCAATTAGCTTAGCAATTTCTTTTTGAGTCATAGAATTAATAGATTTACCATCAATAAATATATCTCCACTATCAGGTTCAATAATTCTATTAATGCATTTTATAAAGGTTGTTTTACCTGCACCATTAATGCCTAATACACCCAATACCTCTCCCTTATTAATTTTAAGACTGATATTTTTTAATATCTGTTTATTTTCATTATAGGAAAATGATAAATTATTTATTTCAAGCATTATAGTCCACTCTTTCTATTTTGAAGAATTAAGTTAATAAAAACAGGTACACCAACAAAAGAAACCACTATACCAACAGGTATATCAACAGGATAAAGCATAAATTTACCCAATACATCAGAAATAAGTAACAATATAGCACCCACACAAGCTGTCATCGGTAAAAGGAAGCTATGATCATTACCTACTAGTAATCTTGCTATATGAGGTGCAATAAGCCCCACAAAACCAATTACACCTGTAAAACTTATAATTGTTGCTGTCAAAACCACAGCTATGAGCATGGTTTCACCACGTAAACGTTCAGGATTAAGGCCTAAACTTTTAACTAATTCATCATCTCCTGATGCCATTGCGTTCCACTTAATCATATATCGAGATACCAATACACAGCCGATAATCATCACTATTCCTATTACAGTAACAGCATGCCAATTAGCTCTATTAAATGTTCCAAAAGTCCATTGAACTACTGCCGCTAATTTATTTTCTTTAGCAAAAAACTGTAATGATGCTGTCATCGCAGCAAAAAAATAATTAAGTGCGATACCAACTAAAATAATAGAGTTAGCAGTAACACCTATCCTATTTACTACCATAAATACAACTGCAAGCCCCGCCATAGAAGATATAAAAGCACTGCCTATGATAAGAAAATCATTAAAAAATATAGTATCATTGCCAAAAACTATGCAAAGAGAAGCACCAAAAGCAGCTGATGATGAAACACCTAATGTAAATGGACTCACTAAAAAATTACGCGTTACAGACTGCATCATTAATCCAGAAACAGCTAAACCTATTCCGGCTAATATTGCTAAACATATGCGAGGTAATCTCAAAAGCACTAAAACCTTATCGGTTGAAGCATTTTCACCACAAAAAGGAGTACCCAAACAATAATTTATAACTGCTTTAAGAGCATCAAGCAAACTACTACTAGTAGCATATGTAAGAGAACATAAAGCAATAATCATTACCAACATTAAGGTTGCTAAAATAATAAATATTTTTTTATTAT
>UQWU01000015.1 GCA_900544885.1 uncultured Phascolarctobacterium sp.
ACAACATTATTTACTTTTTTTATTGTCTAGGATATAATGAGTATAAAAAAGAATACGAATGTTCTAGTAATATTTTGTGGCTGTTACTTTTGTAAGAGACTATAAGGGTGAAGGTGACTAGAGCTATGAAAAGATGGAATTCGCAGGTATTTTTCTTGGTTGTTATAAGTGCCCTGAATCTGGGAGCGGGTACTGTATATTCTGCGCCTCAGGATAATCTTGTGCAAAAACAGCAACAGATATTACAACAAAAAGAACAGGAACAAGCTTCTAAACGTGCTGAAAAGGAATTGCAGTATCGTGTGGGTCAGTCTATGACCAAAACACAACAGCAAGGCAGCAGTTTAGAAGTTTTTTTGTTGCCTGAGGAAGAAAACTCCTTTTTGGTAAAGCAGTTTTCTCTGAAGGCAGAAAAGTTCGGCTATAAATTCGCTTGGATTAATCAATATCTTGCAAATTTTAATGGTCAAAAGATTGGTGTAAAAGGTATTAATGAGCTTATGGGGCGCATCAATGCGGAAATCGTGAATCGTGGTTATGTAACTACCCGTGTCTATGTTGAGCAGCAGGATTTGTCCAATGGCAAGATGTTCTTTACTTTAATGCCTGGCATTATCTCAGATATCCGCTTTAAAGAAGAAACATGGGGAACCTGGCATAATGCAATGCCAATGGGTAGAGGTTCGCTGCTTAATATCAGGGACATTGAGCAGGCTATAGATAATTTCAATAACGTACCTAATCAGAATGCAGATATTAAGATAAAGCCAGGAGCTAGTGAAGGCGAAAGCGAGCTTATTATAGAGGTAAAACGCAGCAAGCCGTGGAGCTTGTTTGCAACTGTAGATAATTCTGGTACGGATGAGACTGGCAAGGTTCAGATGACTGGTGGTTTTCAGCTGTCCCAGCCTTTTTCAGCAAATGATTTGTTCTATGTAAGCTGGAATGAAGATGCTACCCAGTCTGGTGAGAAGAAGGGTACTCGTGCCAACAGCTTGTATTACTCGGTTCCCTTCGGTAACGAAAGGATTAGCTTCAGTCACAGCAAGAATGATTATCACCAGACTGTAGAGTATGCTGTAAATCCCTTTGTATCTAGTGGTGAATTTACCAATACATCTCTTACATGGACTCATTTAGTAAATCGTGGCAGGACTTATAAAACGGACTTTGAGCTTGGCTTTGTCCATAAGACACGTCACAGCTATATAGATGGAACAGAGATTGAGGTTCAGAGGCAGAAGACTACCGCTATGCAGGCTGGTTTTAACCATAGACAGTATCTTGGCCCAAGCGTACTTGATACATCTTTGAAATGGCAGAAGGGACTGCCGTGGTTTGCCGATGCCGGACCGACAGATGGTATGAGCGGTGAAGCTACAACCCAATACAACATGTATCTTTTTAACGCCAACTTCATAGCACCTGTTTCTATGGGTGAAGGCTATGATGCCCAGTATAATCTGACCGTAAGGGCACAGAAGGCTGATCAGCGAATCTATGGAAGCGAGCATTTTTCTATTGGTGGCTGGTACAGTGTACGTGGCTTTGACGGAGAGCAGACCTTGTCTGCAGAAGACGGTATTGTTATCAGAAATGAACTCCGACTTCCTATAGAACACTATCCACACCAGCTTTACCTTGCTATAGACTACGGCAAGGTATCTGGCCCGTCTACTGAATATCTTTTAGGTACAGAGCTGGTAGGTGGAGCTATTGGTATGCGTGGTCAGGTTGGTATATTTAATTATGATGCTTTTGTAGGCTGGCCTATAAAGAAACCAGATGGATTTACCTGCGATAGCAGAACATACGGATTTACTCTCACAGCACAGATTTGACAGCCTTATATGGCTATAATTTAGATTCGGTTTAAGGAGTGCGTAATCATGGGAAGATTTACAAGCCGTAAAAAGAAGCTTATAGCTTATGCAATAATAGTATCGTTACAGATGCAGGCGGCACTGCCATGCTATACTGCCTTTGCTGCTCCCAAGGCATCTGCCCCTGTGGTGGATATTGCAGCACCCAATGCTGCAGGCTTGTCCCATAACAAGGCAGGTTCCTTTAATGTTGGCAAGGAAGGCCTTGTATTTAATAATAATGCTGGAAAGGCGCCTGTAGATACAGCTCTTGCAGGCAAGGTCAATGTCAATGCTAATCTGGCAGGCAATGCAGCCAAGACCATACTGCAGGAGGTAACTGGCACTGGAGCTACAAGCCTTAACGGTTTTATGGAAATCGCAGGCAGCAAGGCGAACCTTATCATAGCCAACCCCAACGGCATTAATGTCAACGGAGCAGGCTTTATCAACGTGGATCGTGCAGTCCTTACTACAGGCAGGCCCAATATCAACACGGACGGAACTCTTAATGGCTTTACTGTAGAAAAAGGAAAGATAAACGTAGCTGGTGCAGGCATCATGCCTGTCGATCAGTATCAATATGCACCTGCCAGCAAATTGGATATCTATGCCTATGCGGCAGATATTAACGCAGAAATCTGGGCACAGGATGAGATAAACGTAATTGCAGGCAAGAACCAGATAGACGCCAACGGAAATCCTGCGGCACCGCTGCATAGTGAGGGCAGCGGGGTGAATCTGGATATCGGGGCACTGGGCGGAATGTATGCAGGCAAAATCAGCCTTGTTGGCACCAATCAGGGACTGGGAATGAAGATAGGTGGCAATCTTGCTGCCCAAAAGAATCTCAGCATCACCAATAATGGCAAGATAGTATTTGAGGAAAACAAACGTGAGACCATAGAAATAGATGGTGCTCAGGCAGATGTCATGACAAGCATAACATCTGGTGGCGATATAATCATAGATGCCAATAACAGTGATATAGAAAACAAGGCGGCTCTTTCTGCCCGTGGCAAGGTAGATATTGAGCTGGGTGGTACTTTAGACAACAGTGGTAAGCTAATAGCTGGTGAGGAATATGAAGAAGTAGAAGGCAGCGGCAATTTTAAACGTAATCCTGCCAATCTGTCCATAAATGCAGCCAGGGGACTGAATAATACAGGTGCATTAGATGCTTCCAATAACCTTACCATCCGTGTAAATGAAGGTGCAGCTACTTTAGGCGGCAGCATAAATGCTATGAGCAGCATAGATATAGCTGCCAAAAACATTGTAGATGTGAAAGGCAGTATCTATACTGCTAACGGCAGCATCGCAATTGCAGGTGAGAAGGTAAAATATAGCAAGGAAAACCTGCAGGCCAAGGATGAGGCCAGCATATCCATAAAGGAAACAGACCCCGATAAGCCTGTAGAGCCTCCAAAACCTGAACCGCCTAGAACACCGGACGAGCTTACAAATCCTGAAATAGCAGATATTTCAGGTGTAGCTGGTACAGTAAAGCAGGACAAGGTAAAAGATGAAAGCTTAGGACTTGTAGCCGACGCAAATGCGGACGGAAAATACAAGCCCATAATTGACCATGCCGCAAATGGTGTAGACCTTGTCCAGATTGCTGAAGTAAACGCCAATGGCGTATCCCGCAACCTGTACAGCGATTTTAATATCAAGTCCAGCGGACTTATCCTTAATAATGCTACCAAGTATGTCAAGACAGAGCTGGGCGGCTACATAGACCGTAATATGTTCCTTGCAGGTAAGGGAGCAAGAGTAATCCTAAATGAAGTAACCAGTTCCAAGGCAAGTACCCTGAACGGCTATCTTGAAGTGGCAGGCAACAAGGCCAGTGTAGTAATCGCTAATGCCAATGGCATCAGTGTCAATGGCTTGGGCTTTATCAATACGGATAATGTAATCATCTCTACCGGTAAAGTAACTAACTGGGCAGATGGCAATATGAAGTTCAGCAGCTCCAAGGGAGACATGCTGGTAAACGGAGACGGACTTAACGGACGTAATCCTGAAAGGCTTGATATAGTTACCAATAATCTTACTGTGGACCGCAGTGAGCTGTGGGGCAATGAGCTGCATATTTCTGCAGACGGACTTTTAGAGAACACCAGCAAGATAGGCGGCAAGGAAAACGTTGTTATCCATGCAGGAAACATGGATAATACTGCAAATGGCTATATAGAATCAGGCAAGGATATGGACATCACTGTAGCAGGCAGACTGCATCAGGAGAAGTCTACCTTGAAATCAGGTGCAGATGCCACTATCGCTGCAGGAAGTATTGTAAATGAAGCTAATTCCCTTATCTCTGCAGCAGAGAATATGGATGTAAAAGTAGATGCATCCATGGACAACAATAAATCCACCATGCTTGCAGGCCAGACCATGAAGGTAAGTGGTATGGATATTACCAATGCCAATACTGCCCTCATGACAGGTCAGAATCTGGAGCTTAATGGTAAAAGCACCGTAACCAATACTGCAGCAAATATCTATTTTGACGGCAACAGCAAGATCGCTGCCGGCAGTCTTGTCAATAAGGATATGGGCAGCATCCATACAGGCAATGACAGCATCATCGTAGCAGATAATATGCTGAATACCAGATCTGCCATGGACGTACAGGGCAATTTGACAGCTGAAGTCGGCCGTTTTACTAACGAAGACAGTAGCTATATTGGTATTGGAAAAGATGCGGATATTTCTGCAGGCAGCTTTACCAACCAAAGCCTGGGCAGCATTTTTGTATCAGGAAACCTCAAAGAAAGGACGGACAAGGATTTTGTTAATGAGGACGGACTGATTGCTGTAGGCGGCAGCGGTGAGATAAGCGCAGATAATATCTACAACAGGAATAACAGTAATTATAAGCAGGGCTCCGTGATAAGTGCAGCAGGAGACCTTGCTTTGAATGCAGAAAATACTCTTCTCAACCGTTCCAGTGATATTGAGAGCGAGAAGAATATCACCATAAACGCAGGCAATGTAGAAAACGTCAAGGACAAGTTTGTCACTGACTGGGATGTTACTTATGAATACATCTCCTACAAGATTCCTCATCTTGAAGGTTCACGTTATTATGATGCTATGCGTGAATTTACAAGGACCATCCATACAGGCGTCATTAAGGAAGAAACCAATGATGCCAACATCATTGCCAGTGGCAACATCACTATCAATGCAGCTAATAATGTAACCAATCATTACAGCAAGATCATGGCCGGCAAGGATTTGACCATTAATGCAGGTAATGTAGTAGAAAATATTGGTTATCAGGGTACGATCCATCACGATGATCTAGGACAGGATAACCATTATTGGAAGTATAAGAAGCATAGAAAACTTCATATTGGTTGCCACTGGGTATATGGCACCACAGTCATCCCTTATGAGGATCATAATGTATATGACCAGGAGCCTGGTGCGGACAACGAACGTCTTGCAGTGCTTGGTGCTACAGGCAGCGTGAAGATCAATGCAGCCAAAACTGTCAACAAGACACTGGAAGCAGACGGCAAGCAGTATGCTGACAGGGAAAAGACTGTTCCTACAGATGTTGAGGACAAGCTTTCCGGCAATAGTGCTGCAGAAAACAATCCTTTGAATCAGGACAAGCTTTTAGGTATTGAAAGCCTTAATGTAAGCAGCAAGATTTATAAGCTTAATAATGACCCCAGTGCCAAGTACCTTATTGAGACCAATAAGAAGTATGCGGACTACCACGAATTCCTTTCCAGCGACTATCTGCTTGAAAGGGTGAAGGCTGATCCTGAAAAGGTAAGTAAACGTTTAGGTGACGGTTATTTTGAGCAGAAGTTTGTTATCGAGCAGATTACAAAGCTCACAGGCAGACCATATCTTGGTGACTATGGAAGCGACATGGAGCAGTTTGCGGCTCTCATGGAAGCAGGTGCCGTAGCAGCTGAGGAGCTGAACCTTGAAATAGGCGTAGCCCTGACCGCAGAGCAGATGGCATCCCTGACCAGTGATATAGTATGGCTGGTAGAAGAAGAGGTAAACGGACAGAAGGTGCTTGTACCGGAAGTATTCCTTGCTTCTGTAAGAGCAGCGGATCTGACTAATGACGGAGCACTTATCGTAGGTGGAGATGTAGCTATCTACTCTAAAGAGAATATTGAAAACATTGGCACCATAAAGGCTGACGGAACAGTAGACCTTAAAGGTGAGAACATCAATAACCTTGGTGGCCGTATCACTGGTGGAAACGTCAAGCTGGATGCGGACAAGAACATCACCAACAAGGGCGGCAGCATCCGTGCCAGAGTGGATGCAATCCTCAAAGGTGAAAGCATCACGAATGAGGCCGATGTGAAAGAAAGCCAGTATAAAGGACTGAACCAGAAAACTGTAGGTAACGCTGGCTCTATTAGTGCTGGCCAAAATCTCAGCATCAACGCTGAAAAGGATATTATAAATAAAGGCAGCGTGCTTGCAGCAGATAAGAACCTTGACTTGAATGCAGGACAAAATGTTGATATAGTAACAGTAGCCAACGAAAAGCACGTAGGTGTAGTATGCCCAGGTTCCTCAGCGGAAATCCATAGCGTTGAGAACCAGCAGAGCGTGCTTACTGGCGGAAATGTGAATATCAATGCAGGCAGTGATGTCAATATCCAAGGTGGACTCATTGCTGCAGATAAAGATGTAAACTTAAATGCTGGTGGCAATGTGAATATCAACGCCGTAAAAGACAGCTATAGTGAGGAAACACAGGTAGGCAGCCGTGGTGGCAGCAACTACTACCATGACAAGGTAGTGGATGAAAAGGTAAAAGGAACCAATATAGCAGGCAAAGAGGATATCTCTGTCTCTGCAGGCAGTGATATTAACATCAAGGGCAGCAGCCTTACCAGTGAGGAAGGTAAGGCCAGCCTTGCTACAGGTGGCAACGTCAATATTACCAATGAGAATGAATACCACGAAAAGCTCCACGAATCCCACGAGAAATCCAAAGGTTTCCTGTCCTCCAAGACTACTGATATTTATGACTACAGCAATATTAGCGGCGTAGTAAGCAGTAATGTTTCTGCAGGCAGTGTAGATATTCAAAGTGGCAAGGATACAAACGTCAAAGGCAGCAACGTAGTAGCTGACAATGACGTAAGCGTAAAAGCAGGTGGTAACTTGAATATTGAAAGCGCAGCACAGACTAGCGAAAGCGAATACATTAAATCTGTAAAGAAGAGCGGACTTCTTAGTGGAGGCGGCTTAGGCTTTACTATTGGCAAGGAGAAGAGAAAAGACCAGTATGCCAACCAGAACACTGAACAGATTGGTAGCACTGTAGGCAGCTTAAAGGGCAGCGTAGACCTTGATGCTCAAAAGGATGCCAATATTAAAGGCAGCAGTGTTATCGCTAAAAAGAATATTAACATCAGCGGAAGCAATGTTAATATCGAAAACACTGACAGCATCTATAACGCACAGGAAAAACATGAATTTAAGCGCAGCGGCCTCAGTGTGTCCATTGGTGGACAAGTAATTGACAAGGTAAACGAAGCAGTAAGCCACGTAGAGCGTGCAAATCAGGTAGAAGACAAACGCCTTGCTGCGCTTCATGGCTATAAAGCGGTAGATACTATTGAGAAAAATGCAGGCCTGATAAAAGATGCCGTAAAAGACCCGTCCAAGGGAGTTTCCCTTAATGTAAGCATTGGCAGCACCAAGAGCAAGAGCGAAAGCAGCAGTACGACCGTAGTTGCTAATGGCAGCCATGTCAAAGCTGAAGGTGATGTAAAGATTACCTCTACAGAAAAAGACATTAATATTAAGGGCAGTAATGTTGAAGGCAGGGACGTAACCTTAGACGCTAAAGAAAACCTTAATGTAACTGCGTCCGAAACCACTAACAAGCTGGAGCAGGATTCCAAGTCCAGCAGTGCAAGTGTAGGCGTAGGCTTTGACATTGCAACAGGTCAGGTAAGCAGTGTAACCATAAGCGGCAGCAAGAGCAAAGGTGAAGTAGATGCCAACAGCACCTCCTACAATGAAAGCACTGTAAAGGCAGATAAGAATCTGGACTTCACCAGCGGCAAGGATACCAATATTAAAGGTGGTAAGCTGAGTGGTGAAAAAGTAACCGGCAACGTAGGTGGAGACCTTAATATTGAAAGCAAGCAGGATAAGAATTCCTATGAAGAAAAGAACTCTTCTGCTGGCTTTGGTATAGGTATCGACCTTAGCGGACAGAATAAGAAAGATAGTCAAGACAACCTTGATAAAAAAGACAAGGTTAACAATGCCAACAAGACAGGTATCTTTGGTAGTGCCGGCAAGAGCGACGTTGACAGCAAATACGAAAGCGTAACTGACCAGAGCGGTATCTACGCAGGTAAAGAAGGCTTTGACATTAACGTAGGTGAAAACACCGACCTTAAAGGCGGTATTATCTCCAGTGAAGCTGAAAAAGACAAAAATAAAATCTCCACAGGCACACTGACCTATGAAGATATTAAAAACAAAGCTGAATATGAAGCTGGAAGTATAGGCGTTAATGTAGATACTTCTAAAGATGCAGAGAAGAAAGATGCTGGTGTAACACCAAACATTGGCGTAGGTGCCAAGGATGATGCAGAAAGCACAACCAAGGCAACTGTATCTGAAGGTGAAATCGAAATCAGGGATAAAGAAAATCAGAAACAAGACCTTAAAAATCTGAATCGTGATACTAAAAACAGCCTCAATAAGCTGGGAGAAGTCTTTGACAAGACCAAAATAGAAGAACGTCAGGAACTAGCTGGACTTTTTGGAGAAGTAGCATTTAATCAAATCCACTACATGAAAGGTACTAAAGAACAGAAGGCTCTGTACCATGCATTAGTAGGTGGCATCATGGGCAAGCTTACCAGCGGGGACTTCCTAGCAGGAGCAAGTGCGACTGCAATCAACAAGCTTGTGATTGGAGAGATTGAAAAAATTGCTGGTAAAGATCCTGCAATGATGCAATGGCTCAGTGCAGCTTTAGGTGGCGTAATTTCCGAGGTTGTTTCTAAAAACGCAGAAGCAGGTGCTGGTGCTGCATCTAGTGCTACGAAGAACAATGATTTGGATCAAGAATTATCTACAGAATTTGGACACATACCAAAAACTGAAAAGGAAGTAATGGAGGGTGAGGAACAGAATCTAGATAATAAGTACGAGATTACGATGGAAGACCTAAGCAATGCTATTTTTGGTAATGCTACTAGTACAGTAGGTAATGAATCTATGAAGTCTGTATTATCTAAAGAGTTTCCTGATTATATTAGAATAGAATCCTATCCTGGATCTAATAGTGCTTTTCGCATTTATTATCCAAGCGGAGGAAAACTGGTATCATCGGTATTGAAGGAAGTTCCAGTATTTTCTGGAGGTTCGTTGTTAATTAAACTCAATACCGATTATGGCGATGGTAAAGATGTCAATTGGGAAAAGGAATTAGTTAAATTTAGTGTTAGTGAAGTAACAGGATATACTGCAGGAAAAATTATAGCTGGGCCTACTGGTGTAGTTGTTGGTGTTATTGCGGGAGGTGTTATAGAAACATCAGTGGATAAGCTTTGGAGTAGAATAGAGTCTTTCAAGAATGGTGGTGTTCCTCTTGATAGATGATTTATTAATAATATTTGGATATATACTAGGATTAACTCTATTGGTATTATTTGAGTATAAAATTGCACCTAAAATAGGAAATATACCTGATGAAGAGAACATTTTTTATAACAGATTTAAATTTGCTCAAATTATAATACTGCTTAGATTAATATATTTAATAGGTGAATTTTTCTGGAAATATTTTTAGAAATATGAACTTAAGTGATAACAAGTAAATATACAGATTCTAGCTTTTCCTCAGCCGCATTATAGCGTCTCACTTGCATTTGCAGCGTGAAGATCAATGCAGCCAAAACTGTCAACAAGACACTGGAAGCAGACGGCAAGCAGTATGCTGACAGGGAAAAGACTGTTCCTACAGATGTTGAGGACAAGCTTTCCGGCAATAGTGCTGCAGAAAACAATCCTTTGAATCAGGACAAGCTTTTAGGTATTGAAAGCCTTAATGTAAGCAGCAAGATTTATAAGCTTAATAATGACCCCAGTGCCAAGTACCTTATTGAGACCAATAAGAAGTATGCGGACTACCACGAATTCCTTTCCAGCGACTATCTGCTTGAAAGGGTGAAGGCTGATCCTGAAAAGGTAAGTAAACGTTTAGGTGACGGTTATTTTGAGCAGAAGTTTGTTATCGAGCAGATTACAAAGCTCACAGGCAGACCATATCTTGGTGACTATGGAAGCGACATGGAGCAGTTTGCGGCTCTCATGGAAGCAGGTGCCGTAGCAGCTGAGGAGCTGAACCTTGAAATAGGCGTAGCCCTGACCGCAGAGCAGATGGCATCCCTGACCAGTGATATAGTATGGCTGGTAGAAGAAGAGGTAAACGGACAGAAGGTGCTTGTACCGGAAGTATTCCTTGCTTCTGTAAGAGCAGCGGATCTGACTAATGACGGAGCACTTATCGTAGGTGGAGATGTAGCTATCTACTCTAAAGAGAATATTGAAAACATTGGCACCATAAAGGCTGACGGAACAGTAGACCTTAAAGGTGAGAACATCAATAACCTTGGTGGCCGTATCACTGGTGGAAACGTCAAGCTGGATGCGGACAAGAACATCACCAACAAGGGCGGCAGCATCCGTGCCAGAGTGGATGCAATCCTCAAAGGTGAAAGCATCACGAATGAGGCCGATGTGAAAGAAAGCCAGTATAAAGGACTGAACCAGAAAACTGTAGGTAACGCTGGCTCTATTAGTGCTGGCCAAAATCTCAGCATCAACGCTGAAAAGGATATTATAAATAAAGGCAGCGTGCTTGCAGCAGATAAGAACCTTGACTTGAATGCAGGACAAAATGTTGATATAGTAACAGTAGCCAACGAAAAGCACGTAGGTGTAGTATGCCCAGGTTCCTCAGCGGAAATCCATAGCGTTGAGAACCAGCAGAGCGTGCTTACTGGCGGAAATGTGAATATCAATGCAGGCAGTGATGTCAATATCCAAGGTGGACTCATTGCTGCAGATAAAGATGTAAACTTAAATGCTGGTGGCAATGTGAATATCAACGCCGTAAAAGACAGCTATAGTGAGGAAACACAGGTAGGCAGCCGTGGTGGCAGCAACTACTACCATGACAAGGTAGTGGATGAAAAGGTAAAAGGAACCAATATAGCAGGCAAAGAGGATATCTCTGTCTCTGCAGGCAGTGATATTAACATCAAGGGCAGCAGCCTTACCAGTGAGGAAGGTAAGGCCAGCCTTGCTACAGGTGGCAACGTCAATATTACCAATGAGAATGAATACCACGAAAAGCTCCACGAATCCCACGAGAAATCCAAAGGTTTCCTGTCCTCCAAGACTACTGATATTTATGACTACAGCAATATTAGCGGCGTAGTAAGCAGTAATGTTTCTGCAGGCAGTGTAGATATTCAAAGTGGCAAGGATACAAACGTCAAAGGCAGCAACGTAGTAGCTGACAATGACGTAAGCGTAAAAGCAGGTGGTAACTTGAATATTGAAAGCGCAGCACAGAAGAGTGAAAGCGAATACATTAAATCTGTCAAGAAGAGCGGACTTCTTAGCGGAGGTGGCTTAGGCTTTACTATTGGCAAGGAAAAGAGGAAAGACCAGTATGCCAACCAGAACACTGAACAGGTCGACAGCACTGTAGGCAGCTTAAAGGGCAGCGTAGACCTTGAAGCTCAAAAAGACGCCAATATTAAAGGCAGCAGCGTTATCGCTAAAGAGAATATTAACATCAGCGGCAGCAATGTTAATATCGAAAACACTGACAGCATCTATAACGCACAGGAAAAACATGAATTTAAGCGCAGCGGCCTCAGTGTGTCCATTGGTGGACAAGTAATTGACAAGGTAAACGAAGCCGTAAGCCACGTAGAGCGTGCAAATCAGGTAGAAGACAAACGCCTTGCTGCACTTCATGGCTACAAGGCTGTAGAATCCATTGAGAAAAATGCAGGCCTGATAAAAGATGCCGTAAAAGACCCGTCTAAGGGAATTTCCCTTAATGTAAGCATTGGCAGCACCAAGAGCAAGAGCGAAAGCAGCAGTACGACCGTAGTTGCTAATGGCAGCCATGTCAAAGCTGAAGGTGATGTAAAGATTACCTCTACAGAAAAAGACATTAATATTAAGGGCAGTAATGTTGAAGGCAGGGACGTAACCTTAGACGCTAAAGAAAACCTTAATGTAACTGCGTCCGAAACCACTAACAAGCTGGAGCAGGATTCCAAGTCCAGCAGTGCAAGTGTAGGCGTAGGCTTTGACATTGCAACAGGTCAGGTAAGCAGTGTAACCATAAGCGGCAGCAAGAGCAAAGGTGAAGTAGATGCCAACAGCACCTCCTACAATGAAAGCACTGTAAAGGCAGATAAGAATCTGGACTTCACCAGCGGCAAGGATACCAATATTAAAGGTGGTAAGCTGAGTGGTGAAAAAGTAACCGGCAACGTAGGTGGAGACCTTAATATTGAAAGCAAGCAGGATAAGAATTCCTATGAAGAAAAGAACTCTTCTGCTGGCTTTGGTATAGGTATGCCTGTTGGCGATAAAGATAGTGCTAATAAAATCGGTATCTTTGGTAGTGCAGGCAAGAGCGAAGTTGACAGCAAATACGAAAGCGTAACCGACCAGAGCGGTATCTACGCAGGTAAAGAAGGCTTTGACATTAACGTAGGTGAAAACACCGACCTTAAAGGCGGTATTATCTCCAGTGAAGCTGAAAAAGACAAAAATAAAATCTCCACAGGCACACTGACCTATGAAGATATTAAAAACAAAGCTGAATATGAAGCTGGAAGTATAGGCGTTAATGTAGATACTTCTAAAGATGCAGAGAAGAAAGATGCTGGTGTAACACCAAACATTGGCGTAGGTGCCAAGGATGATGCAGAAAGCACAACCAAGGCAACTGTATCTGAAGGTGAAATCGAAATCAGGGATAAAGAAAATCAGAAACAAGACCTAGCTGGACTTAATCGTGATACTAAAAACAGCCTCAATAAGCTGGGAGAAATCTTTGACAAGACCAAGGTTCAGGAGAAGCAGGAATTTGCTGGTATGTTCCAAGAAATCGCTCATAATTACATTGGTGATTTGACTGGCAAAATCAGCAAAGAGGAGAAAGCATTCCTCAATAGCTTTGTTGATGGACTCATTGCTCAATGGACAAGTGGCGATTTCCTAGCAGGAGCAAGTGGTACTGCATTATTAGAATCTATGCAGAGTGCAATCTCTGAAATTGAAGATCCGGCATTAAAGCAAATTGCTGCAGGAGCATTGGGTGCTATTGCAGGTGAGATTGTGTCCGGAAATGCTCAGGCGGGAGCATCTGGTGCAATTAGTACGGAAAGAGATAACCAGCTTTCTCATGAGGAACAAGAGAAAGTAGCATTTAGGTTGGAACATGCAAAAACTCAGGAGGAAAAGTTAAAAATTATAGAAGAAGCTTTAGCTCAAAGTGATTATAACAGAGCTACTCGTCCTGGTGAAGCAGAGCATATGGAGCAGTATTTCTTGAATGAACTTGAAAAGATTACCAAATATGACAATAACGTCGGAGTATCTTTTGAAGTAAATCCAGATTTGGGTCTTCATAATAATCTTATTGCAGCTCAAACTTTCTTTAAAGAATACAATGTTGTAAAACATCTGCCAGAAGTATTTGGTGAAAGCGTTAAGTTGACTGCAAGTGTTGTTTCAGCACCTATAAATGTGGCAGGAATGGTTATTACGGTAGGGGATACTGCTTATACACTATATCAAACTTATAATGAGTTTGGGATGAGTGATAGTTTTGCAAAGAATACAATTATTGATGCACTAAAATCAGGAGGATTCTATATAGTAGATACTGTTATTCCGAGCACTGATATAAAAACACAAGGTATAGTTATCATAGGAAAAGGATTCACTAGTGTATTTGTTGACCAACAATTTAAAGACAAGAAAGTTGGTGAATAAGTATGTTACAGATTTTTTCTAACTATACTTGGATATTTATCATAATTTGTATCATTATATGTATTTTTAGAGATTTCCACAGACTAAAAGAGAGTAGTAAAATGGATCTCATATTTAACATGAGTGGGATTATGATGGGAATATGTTTAATAGATTATTTTACATTAAAGTCTATGCGAAATACATTAGGTGATATATTTGGTATAATTTCATTATTGATGTTTTTCACTGGTATATTCGGGAAAAAGTACGAAAAAATATCAAAAATAGAAAATGAAAAATTGAGGATAAAAGAAAAAAAACAATTATTGTGGAAAATTATATATATAATTTTTGTTTTTGTAGTAGGTGTAATTTATCTTTTATTACAATAGTAATGTTTCCGGTTTTCTCTTCTACGTATTATATTGCTTGGGCGAGGTGGTGTAGTTGGTATTTATTGAAATAGAAAAAACAGTAAATTGTAATACTAATCTTGATTTCATCAGCGGCAGCAATGTTAATATCGAAAACACTGACAGCATCTATAACGCACAGGAAAAACATGAATTTAAGCGCAGCGGCCTCAGTGTGTCCATTGGTGGTGAGGCAATAGACATCGTTAATAGTGCGGTAAGCCATATTGAGAGAGCCGACGATGTAGAGGATAAACGCCTTGCTGCGCTTCATGGCTACAAGGCTGTAGAAGATGTTACCAAAACTGTAGATAAGAATAAACAATTAATAGAAAAAGGGTTTGCTGAAAGTCAATGGGATAAGCTGGAAAAAGCTGTTCAAGATCCTGCACATAATCTTTCCCTTAATGTAAGCATTGGCAGCACCAAGAGCAAGAGCGAAAGCAGCAGTACGACCGTAGTTGCTAATGGCAGCCATGTCAAAGCTGAAGGTGATGTAAAGATTACCTCTACAGAAAAAGACATTAATATTAAGGGCAGTAATGTTGAAGGCAGGGACGTAACCTTAGACGCTAAAGAAAACCTTAATGTAACTGCGTCCGAAACCACTAACAAGCTGGAGCAGGATTCCAAGTCCAGCAGTGCAAGTGTAGGCGTAGGCTTTGACATTGCAACAGGTCAGGTAAGCAGTGTAACCATAAGCGGCAGCAAGAGCAAAGGTGAAGTAGATGCCAACAGCACCTCCTACAATGAAAGCACTGTAAAGGCAGATAAGAATCTGGACTTCACCAGCGGCAAGGATACCAATATTAAAGGTGGTAAGCTGAGTGGTGAAAAAGTAACCGGCAACGTAGGTGGAGACCTTAATATTGAAAGCAAGCAGGATAAGAATTCCTATGAAGAAAAGAACTCTTCTGCTGGCTTTGGTATAGGTATGCCTGTTGGCGATAAAGATAGTGCTAATAAAATCGGTATCTTTGGTAGTGCAGGCAAGAGCGAAGTTGACAGCAAATACGAAAGCGTAACCGACCAGAGCGGTATCTACGCAGGTAAAGAAGGCTTTGACATTAACGTAGGTGAAAACACCGACCTTAAAGGCGGTATTATCTCCAGTGAAGCTGAAAAAGACAAAAATAAAATCTCCACAGGCACACTGACCTATGAAGATATTAAAAACAAAGCTGAATATGAAGCTGGAAGTATAGGCGTTAATGTAGATACTTCTAAAGATGCAGAGAAGAAAGATGCTGGTGTAACACCAAACATTGGCGTAGGTGCCAAGGATGATGCAGAAAGCACAACCAAGGCAACTGTATCTGAAGGTGAAATCGAAATCAGGGATAAAGAAAATCAGAAACAAGACCTAGCTGGACTTAATCGTGATACTAAAAACAGCCTCAATAAGCTGGGAGAAATCTTTGACAAGACCAAGGTCGAAGAACGTCAGGAATTGGCTGGACTTTTTGGTGAAGTAGCATTTAACCAAATCCACTACATGAAAGGTACTAAAGAACAGAAGGCTCTGTACCATGCATTAGTAGGTGGCATCATGGGCAAGCTTACCAGCGGGGACTTCCTAGCAGGAGCAAGTGCGACTGCAATCAACAAGCTTGTGATTGGAGAGATTGAAAAAATTGCTGGTAAAGATCCTGCAATGATGCAATGGCTCAGTGCAGCTTTAGGTGGCGTAATTTCCGAGGTTGTTTCTAAAAACGCAGAAGCAGGTGCTGGTGCTGCATCTAGTGCTACGAAGAACAATGATGAATTAGAGGCAGAAATTGCTGCGCAAAATAATGAATCAGCACAAAGTGTAATTGATGCTCAAAATCATTTAGTACTAAATGAATCAGACGTTGATCGTGCAATGCAGGTTATTAAAGATGCTAGCGGAAATTATAAATTTGTTCCTAAAGATAACAGTGATGTTATTGAAAACTTAAAACAATCTACAGTCATTAATACTGCTATAGTAATTTCAGATAGTGTTTTAGCACCTGGAATGGGTATTACTAGTCCTACTGGAAAGTTTAATGTACTTATTGCTGTGTATGATGATTCAAAAAAATATAGTGGTAGTGATTTTGGTATAGCCGTATTAAGTGATGTTGCAGGGTATGCTGCTGGTAATATTATAACAGGTATTACTACGGGTAATAATGTAGCAGATGTATCAAATAATAATCCTGTGTTGGTAGTTTATGGCACCTATATGAGTATGTCCACTATGGGTAATGTTGCAGGTGATGTTTTGGCAAATGAACTTAAGGAAGCATTTGCTAAAACAGATATCCAAAAAGGAGCAAAATAATGGATTATTTATATATTATGTTTATATTTTGTGGCATGGGGTTGGCTTTTTTGAAAATGTACTTGAAACATTATCGAAAAAAGTATTTTTATGACAAAAAATACTTTTGGTGTTTTCATATAGGTTTTTTTTCTTATGTTTTATTTATAATGGGGTTTGTTTTGGATTATGGAGGATATTTAAAAATAGTTATTTATACTTTTCCTTTATGGAGTGTAGGGCCAACACTGTTTTTTTATGGAATACGTCGTTTAATGTTATTGGAACTAAAAAATAATGATTGTGCTGATGTAAATGTTACAAATAAAAAATTAGAAAATATAAATAGTAGAATAAAGTCATTGTATGTTATAGCTGTTATATCTGTTTGTTTTTGGATTTTCTTAATAATCGATGGCAGAATGTAGATTTTAGGGCATGACAATATTGATTATTCTGCTTTTCCTTAGCCGCATTATAGCGTCTCACTTGTATTTGCGGCAAGGATAAACAGTGCAGCAAGCTGTCCTTGCCTTCAATCGTTCCCCGCTTAATAAATGCTGCGAAAAGCAAATAAAAAATGCTCGCAGGGTTGACGGTCTGTGAGCAGAAGCGAGGAATTGAGATTATGAAGGTTCAAGAAGCTGTAGCAGTGTATGGTGTGGAAACTGTAAGCACCAAGGATTTGTTGGCGTGCATTATTGGTGATGAAAGGAAGGCTGCCAAGATATGCGACAACAATAATGAAGTATTTAAAATGCTGAACAGGACTGTAGATGAGCTTAAGGCATTAGGTTTGACACTGAATCAGGCAGTAAAGGTTTCGGCTTGTATGGAGCTTTTGAAAAGGGCTTCACACACTTGCGAAAAGGTGCATTTAGGCAATCCTAAGAAAGCAGCTGCATACCTGATACCTAAGCTACGTTATATGGAAAAAGAAGTATTTATGGTTCTTGCTCTGAATACTAAGAACAGAGTCATAGCTTCAGAAGTTGTTTCTGTAGGCACACTTTTAAGGAGTTAAATGAAAACAGTTATCAAGAGCAGATTGGAAACAACTTGTTTAATTTGATTCAATAATTCACTACAAACTACTTTTGCAGTACAATTATTAACGAAATGATTAATTAGGTTGAGGTTTATGTATTTTTTATTTATGTCTATTCAGGGCAGCCTCAAACGATTTTGCATATAGCATTTGCACGAAATACGCAATGCCTTGTTCAATTTGCTTGTGGTATATTTTGTCCTCGTTGTAATCAATCTGTTTATCTAATTGGTCAATTAGCTCCTGATGTTTGTGCTTAATGGTATACATTCCGTCTGGTAATTTTACAAAGTCGAAATCAAAATAGTCAGGATACTGTCTTTCAAATTCTATCTCTTTGAGGATGCTTGGGGTATGGGGATAATCTAAACGTATTTCGTTAAAAGCCCAGATTATTCTGTCCAAGGAATCATCTGAAGCAAAATCCTTATCATGCTTATATTGACTCAACGCACCGTAAATATATTCTGCGATGACGCTATAAACATTCCAAATTTGTACGTTTGTCTTGCATGGATATTTACCGGCTTTTGTACGTTGACGTTGTTTCTTGTTCATGTCGCACCTCCAATCAATCCCATAAATGCTCGTAGTGTTTGCCAAAAAGGAGCAAGCCTTTTCTTATTTTGGCATCGTAAGCAGCCCGTTCTTCACCATCGAGTTTTACAAACTTTGCCATTTTATTTTTATCCTGTATTGTTCCTAAGGACCAAAGCACTGCATCGAGAGCATCCTCCCACTTATCTTCAGTATCGACATCATCATATCCAGGATAAGTGTGACGTTCTATTTTTTTGTATTGCAGCAATGCAGCGTAGATATATTCTGCGATATGCTGCCAGCATTGATTCAATTGATCTTTGGTTTTAAATGGATACTTACGTAGACGTGCTATAGTACGATATCGGTTATTCATGTTATGATACCTCCTCGTAAATTCTTGGTATTATCATTATAGCATATTAAGGTTGTGGGAGTAGTATATAAGATAATACAGATTAATACATTCGATATCCATCTATTACTCAACAATAAAGCCGAACTACTACTCGCTTATATTGCGGTAATAATCCGGCTTCGTATTTATTATATCGGGATACCATCCCTAGTTATTTTCAGATTTATTTTAGATTTACTTTTAGATTTAATCTTAGATTTTTTTTACTTTTGATACTTTTGCGATCTTGCTCCATGCTTCTGCAGCTGTAGTCTCCATGTCATCAAGTACATGTGCATAGATATTAAGCGTTACTGATGGACTGCTATGTCCTAAGCGCTGACTAACTACATTAAGGTTAACACCATGCTTGAGGAGCAACGTAGCATGAGTATGACGCATACTGTGGATTGTATAGTCCTTAGATACACCAGCTGTACCTAACATTTTGTGATAATAACGTTTCCTAAAGTTGCTAACGCTAACTGGATTACCAACGGTATTCGTAAAAACAAGATTATCCGTATTGATAAATTTATCCCCAACCAACTTAGCATACTGGCTTTGATATACCATGTACCTATGTAACGTAGACATTACATCTGCATCAATATAGATTACCCGACGAGACTTAAATGTTTTTGGCTCGTCATGTATATCAGCATAATCCGCAGTAGTAACGATTTGCATTTTAATTTTTATTTTTTGATGCTCAAAATCAACACAAGACCACCTCAATCCTCTAAGCTCACCACAACGCATACCACTTGCCAGTGCTAGATTAACAAAATTATAATAACACATCTTAAGATACCGCGTTCCGATGTTGTGTTTGATATATTTAGGATTTTGCACGCCGTATGTTACATACTCGCCAGCTTTTGCAACCTCCAACAGCTTGGCTACTTGTTCCTCGTTGATGACTACTATTTTACTCGGCTCTTTTTTGGGTGGTTTAGTACCACTAACAGGGTTTTTGCTTAAGTAGCCGTTCTGGATTGCTATGTCAAATGCAGCCTTCAGGTAACGTCGCATACAACGTATGGTCTCAGACGATAACCCTTGTTGCTTAGCACCACCATGTAAGAGCAAATCATTAAAAATATGTTGCAGCTCTAACCCTGTAATAGTATGCAGTTGTCTGTCACCGATATATGGATACACATAACGCACCCTATCCCTATAATTTTCATAGGTTTTTTGCTTGCAACTAGTTTTGACATAAACATCTAACCATCGTTGTAACCATGTCCTGACAGTTATATTTTTAGCTTGTATATTGTCTAAAGCCAATTTAGCATTAAAATCACGCACCTTGTCACGCAATTTTAATTTAGTCTTAGCAGATATTTTTTTTGTCACGTGCTCTCCATTTGCTAATGTGTAGTGTATTGTCTGCACCCATAACCGCTTACCATTATCAAAAAATAATGACCCATCACCATATATGCCCCTAGCCATCTATCGGCACCTCACATTTGTAATCTCTACAAAAATCATCAACCCAGTACGCAGGGATTAACGCTTTTGTGCCAAAATATTTAGCTGGTATGCACCCTTTTTTAATTCCGTTGTAAATGCTAGCTTTGCTAATAGCATTGCCTATAATGATGTGTAATTCGCTCACAGTATAAAAATTTTTCCTCATTTTCATTCACACCCTTCGTCTTTCCGCTTATTTTGATTGGTATCAAAATCATCAATAATATATCCAACGCCTTTGCATATTGGGCAATCAGATACAGAGAGGTAAACAACAGGTGACCCATCTGCACGTTTAGTGTCTATATAGTTATTAATTTTTCCCCCGCCTTTGCATCTAGGACACACTTTTTTATCTGCACTTTTGCTAAGTATGCAATTAATAATATATCCTGTATTACTTTTGATATCAGACGGCATATGGTTAAGAGCATAATCAATACCTCTTTTTATTTCCGCTAAATTACATTTTTTAAGTATCTCTATACCCCGTTTCGATTGCGGCGCTATACTATGCTCTCGCAAAAGATTACACTTTTGCTCATAATCAATGTCCGTTGCAGGCTTTTTTTTACAATCGTTCGCGGTGCTTGTTGTCGTATTATCACACTCACTCTCAGCTCTAAATCTGTATCTTTTTTTGGTTTCTATTACTAATATGCTTAATATATCCTCATGTATGGTTTTTGAGATAAGGTATGATGCTTTACTGATTTTGTTGTGGATAGGCCAGTCCATAATAATGTAACGATAATCGTCGTATTTATACACATAACCATTATTAATCAGCTCTTGTATACTATCATCAAATCCATCATACACTCGCGATAAAAAATCGGTATTATCGATCACTCCTATACCATCAGTACATGTTAGCAGGCAGAAATATATTAATTGTGCATCCTTACTCATGCGGGTAAATTTGCTCGATTTCACGATTTCTATAGATATCATCTTATAACTCATATTGTAATAACCTCCTTGTCCTTCCCTATACTTAAATAGTCTGCTATAATATAAGATACAAATTAACTATCAAAGCACTTGTATTAGCAGACCCTAATCTTTGATTTTAGTTATTTTAAATCATCAATTTTCTTTATTATATCACTGATTTAAAATGATTACAATAGGTTTATGAGGTAAATTATGTCTATTTCAGCAATTTCTGTAATTAATTTCATTTCTTTACGCAATTCACACAATATATCAACAGCCAATTTAGCGTCAGCGTTACAATTAAAAAGCTCTGCTTCCATTACAAATATAGAAAAAGGAAAAGCAGCACCCTCCTATGAATTACTAGAACGTTATGTTGACATTTTTGGTGTAACATCCGATTGGCTAATGGGTAGAACTAATCAAATATATACCCAAGATAGTTTATTGACCGCAGAAAAACGATTATTTGCGCAACTACAGGATGTAGATCCTAATGGCAAGCATTTTCAATTTTCACCTCTTTATCTCGATGAATCTAAACGGTCAGAATACTATTCTTATAAAGTGCGTGGCAATATTATTTTTCTTTTAAACATACAGTACATACCTCTAATTATAAATTTATTGGAATCTGAGAAATATAATCAAAATGCACAATCATTTATGGATAGACTGTTAAATAGAATCATCTACCATAATGTTGAAGACTATTATGAAAATAAGTTGAACAAGAAAAGTAGACAACAGCTAGAATTATTATCCCAATTGCTTAATCGCAAATTGCTAGTAGCTCCATACGACATCGAAAAATATTTAAAACAACAACAAAACAAATAACACCGTGGCTATGCCATTGGATTATACATAGTTATCCACAGGCATAGCCACTTTATTTTTGTTATTGTTATTTTTATTTTTATTTGTTTAGGCACTTTTTTCGAATTTGTCGACTTCTTGTCGACCTAGCCTATTTTGCCCCTTTTTAACTACATCCACAAAAACAACAACCGCCCCCAAACCTAGTCTGGGAGCGGCTTTTTTGTGGTGATCCCGGCCAGAGTCGAACTGGCGACCTACCGCTTAGGAGTTCGAGAAATCATAAATCTCTCTATATTTTTTACATATTACCGCAAAGGTAGGCTCTGTAAAGCTAGTACCCATCAGGCTTTTCCCGATATTCACCATACTCTGTTTTTATCTTTTTATATCTATTTGCACCTTACTCCATCTTTTATTACAAAATAAGGTGCGAATAAGGTGCAGACACGCACTGAAAATAGTTTCAAACTCTCCAACGTAAGAAGAACAAACTGTTTTACCGGACTTAGATGCACCAGATATAAAAATCAGATTTCCTTTCATAGCTAAAGCTTTTCTAAATCTGTCATCTATTGTTTCGTATTCATCTGATATTCACATAAGATATGTGTTTTCCGGAAACGATTTGGGGCTAAAAACATCTTCTATCTGATACATTTAGCTCACCTACCTTATTATAATTATATCACAGGGTGAAAAATTTTAACAATGGTATTGATGTTCTAAAAAAATAAGAGATTGGTGTACAATAACACGCAAAAAAGAATATAAATGGTATCCGTTATATGTGAATCTAACAGATACCATTTTTTAGTTTATAAAATTACCATCCTACGCCGCATAGCTCGCCTGCTTCTGGCAATCCATACATAACGGCTGACCAAACTTACTGACAGAGTAATTCAATACCTTCTCACTGATAGTTGTACCGCAACCACAGCATACTGCTACGGTTTCTTTGGGGACTGGTTGTTTTGCAGTAGCTTTTCTGCTAGTAACCGTTTTAGCCACAGGCTTATCCCCAACATTGTTCTCATCAGTGTTGGTGTCAGCCTCTGGGTCATCACCAGTAGCAATGCACAGGCTCATCATATAAGCATACTTGATTGCAGCTGTCTGAGCCTTCATTACTGCCTTATCGCCAGCATCCTGTCCGGAACCAATCCCATAGAGGTCAACAGTTTCTCCACTTTCGCTGTCGATAATGCTGATTTTGACAATCACAGTAGCCAGATGCTCAGTATTTCCTTTAAGGTTGGTTACATCACTAAATGATGCAATGCTAGGCTGGACTACTGTAGCCAGCTTATTTTTAGTCAGGGATTCATTGACCTTCTGCAGCACATCCTCAGCCGTGGCATATTTGTAATGATGAAAGCTATTCACCCCATTCTTGCTGACGTAGCTACAGTCATTCATTACTGCCACGAGCTTTTTGGCAATTTTAGCGTTTTCCATATTAAATCAGCTCCTTTAATAATCCTGAGGAAACAGAACCGTAATAGTATCGTATTCAGTACCGCTCTGGCTTTCTGCAATAACCCATATTCTTCCCTTAGCTGTATCGTAAGCTCCATGAACTAAGTCATTATATTTCATAGCTTCCTCATTGAGCTGAATATCTTCTTCGCACAGATCTCCCCAATCCCTATTAAAGAAACGTCCTAAAGCAATAATAACTTGGGTCTTGAACTCCTCATCCAGCGCAGCATTGGCAATAGCCTTAGTCTGATAGATTTTAGCTTTAGCAAATAAGTTCATAAATATCTTCCTCCTTGCATTTAGACATAAAACAGCAGGATGCGTTGCGTGCATCCTGCGTTCAAGCTGCTTTCTTAGCACTCTGCTTAACCATTCTTCCATAAGGGCAGTTGTCTACCACTGCACAGTAATCAGAGCATTTACGGTCATGCCAGCGTTCCTTGGTGCGACAGATAGGAGGCATATAGCCATTAGCCAGAGCCTCCTTCAGCTTTTTGGCCTTAGCTGCCATATAGCGTTTTACCCAATGGTCTGAAATCTTATTGATATGGATAATATAGACAGGCTTTGTAATATTACGTTCGGCAGCTATTCTAAGACTGTAATCACGGCACATGGCCTGAATCTCCATGCAGTCTACCTTAAATCCACGTTCCTCCAGCAGGATTCTGTAATAGTTTAGCTGAATAGCCCAATCAAGCAAGTGGCGTACTCCATCGGTACGCCACTCTTTTTTCGTCTTAGGCTGACCCTTACGCAGACCAGTCTTATACACTTCGCCAGTAGGCACATCCACCTTGTAGTATCCCAAGGCTCTCATCAGCTTGTAGGAGCTTGTTACCTTATAATCCCCAAGGGTTTTGTCGCTCAGGTCGATAATCTGGCCATACAGGTCAAATTTACCGCTTGTAACCTCATCTGAAAGCCGTTCCTCTGAAAGCATATTGCCATCCGTCTTATCCTCGTGAATGGTATGCACAGCACTGCCATGGATAGCGTACAGCTGCTGAACTGGATCAACAGCATAGTCAGAGGTCTTTTTCAGATAGGTTTCTCTCGTACCAGCAAGCAGCTCCGTTACTGTAGGCTCAGCAATTTTTCTGTCCAAAGATTCAGCTACAGCCCGCAAAGTAGGCAGGAACATACATCTTTGGGAATTAGGACAGCTATTCAGGCATTGGAATATGGGAATATCGGTTCCGCTAGGGCAGGTAAATTTAGTAGCAGGCATTATGCTGCACTCCTTTCTTCATTTTCAACATCAAAGCTACGGATAGTACAATAATCATCATCTTCATGGCAACATACGCTAGATATAGTGTTTTCCATATCATTCAGAGAGTTAATCTCGCTTACATCTACGCCCAGCTTTTCTCTGATATAGGTAATCATTCTGCTGAGAGAATCAAAATACTCGTGATGGAATTTGCCAAAGCAGCAGCAGTCAAGGTAGTAACGTTCCTTGAAAAAGATTCCTGCATAGTCATTGGTAACAAACACGTCAAAGCCAGGTTCCTCAGAAACGTAGAGCAGGCGGATTTTATCGGCATATTTTTCCCTGATCAGCTTAAACAGTACGTCCATGTGAGGCGCCCAAGCAGAAATAATCTCTGCCTGAAAATAGTAATACGCTTCGTTACGGCTGATAATACCGTCACAGCCAGTAATATAATCACGTCTGTCAGCTTCAGCACCACTGTAGCCATGCTTTTTCAGCAAATCTGCTACCTTGCCTTCACAAGTAGTATCAAAGCAGCTTCTGAATTTATCAAAAAGCTGCTGGAGCAGGTTTTTGTCCATGCTACAGAACCACAGGGTATTCATGCAATCATTAGCCATTTTTACACCTCCACAAATTTACGCTGCTTTAGGAAGCAGAATCAGATTACGCTTTTTTACAGCCTCTACGCCTTCATCAAGCAAAGTGCCACCAAGACGTTCCAGCTCTGTAGCACGGTTATAGTCAGGGATATCCTGAGAGCTGCGTGTTACTGCATTAACCAAGCCATAGTGAGAAAAATCGTTGCCCATGATAAAGTGACGGAGCACAGAAGCACGCTCCAGCTTATTCAGCACGTATCTGTCGCCCAGCATTTCTACAGTCTGCACAGGATTATCGCAGGTCTTAATATCCATTGCTGTACGCATTTTATCTACTGTCAGCATAAATTTTGCTTCGTCAACGGATGCGCTGACAATATCCTGCACCTTCATAAAATATGCCTTATCGTCAGCTGCCAAGGTAGCATCAGAATACAGCTCGTAGGCGTTATCAGTATCCTCTACCTGTCTGCCAGTATGATATTTCTTATGGGCAAGGTCTTTGGAAATCATGCCATTCTTGCAGACCAGACGATAGATAAGCGGCTCAACTTTTAATGCGCCCAAGCCAATCTCGCTGTTGCTGATGACAAAACCTGCCTGCACAACATCTCCCGGCACAATTTCTGTTTTCATGGTCTTATTGATTACCTTGATATACAGATGAGTTTCCGTAATGTCGCAGCTGGCAATTTCACAGCCTTTCATCTGAGCAAGGACAGGCAGTACATGGTCAACCAGTTCCAGATTATCCAGTCTGCGGTAACGGTCACTCAGGAAGGCTCTCAGCTTGCCGTCCAAGGTACGGAGCATACGTTTCTCAGGGTTCTTCATCAGCCAACCATTGATATTCTGGTCAAGAAGCTGGGGATATTCCAGACGCATACGTTCATAATACTTGTAGGGAATATTAAGGCGGTCAGCCAGCTGACGATGAGCAACGTCACCAATGCTATAGCTCAGAACATCATTATCAGTGGCTACAGTCAACATACTCACGCCATTAGTGCTGCTTACATTAAGGCTACGGGTGTCAGCGATAAGATCCTGACGTACCTCACGTTGACGTTCCAGCTCCTCGTAAAGATTTTGGATAGATTTGATTCCTTGTTTCATTGTTCATTCCTCCTAAATTTTTGTTTGTTGGTTTGGTAGTAGATTCTCTATGATAAATAACGGCGGCCTAGCACAAGGCTGCCATTAGGATTTTTAGGCATAGAAAAAGCCGTTGGCATTAACACCAACGGCTTCTTTGCTACGTTCCTATGTTCCTTTGCAAGGGCAATCCTGTATATCAGGATGCTTACAAATTATACACAGTAATAATATATGACTGAAAAATTTTAAGATAACGTGAAAATAGTTGGCTGTTTAATAAACTCATCAACGTAAGCAACAGATTTTTAGCTCAGACTAGCAAGAGAACGCATAACTAGGTCAATATCTTTATTTTCCAGCTCCTGAATAATGTGCAGATAGGTTTTCTGTGTAGTTGTCATGCTTGCATGACCAAGACGACGAGCAACGCTGGCTATTGAAACACCTGCAAACAGTAACAACGAAGCATGGGTATGCCGTAGTCCGTGAATGGAGATAACAGGAATATGGGCGTGCTTACAATGCCGCTCCAAAATATCATTTACGGTAGAATTATAGACTTTTTGCCCAGGTTCTACGAAAATAGGCTGGCTTTTCGGTAAGCCCTTGATAAGGCTTGAAAACTGTATTACAGTCTGCCAATCAAGCAGAACCTTTCTGACTGATGATTTATTTTTGGTTGGCATGAATCCTCCATTCCCCTTATAATCCCAGGTCTTGCTTATAGACAAAGTTTGGCGTGTAAAATCAAAATCCTGCGGTGTGACAGCCAATGCTTCTGAAAATCTGGCACCTGTTTTGGCAATAAGGAGAAGCAACCAATCCCAGCTTACTGTCGAAGCCAGCTTTAAGCTATTAAGCAAGGTATGAAGCTCATACTGGTTAATGTATTTTATCTTTTTGGCTGCTGGTACTTTACCCTTTATAATAGCCTTGCGTGTTGGGTCACGGTCGATAAGTCCCTCGTCAACAGCATCCAAAATAGCACCTTTTAACTGATGGTGAAAATCCATAGTTGTCTGTCTTTCGTGACTAAGTGCATAATCATTAAGAATCTGCTGATATGTAATACGGCTGAGTTCGTAAATTTTGAGGGTTGGAGCAATTTTTTCTAACCATTGGTGAGCCATACGATATTTGTCCATGGTCACTTCGCGGATAGCTCCTTTTTTGTAGACCTGAATCCACTTTGCATAATATGCACAAAAAAGCTCATTACGTTGTACTTCTTTCAACATTTTTACTACCTCCTAACTTTTAAAAATTGCTTACGTTGATGAAGGGTGATAAGGTGGTCAAGGTACTTGAAATACGCTCCAATAACAGCCTGTTCTTTCATAGAAGGGTACGGGATTTTAAGGTTCCCAACCTGTTCAAGAGATAAATTAGGTTGTGCTCCAATAGTAGGATTTCTTTTTATAAAATCTGCCACTGCATTACCTTTTAAAACAGTTGTAAGATAATTCAAATCCCCTTCTTTTGTTCTTATAATTGCGAGCGCTTGATTTGTATTCGCAGGCAAAAAACTTGATTTTACAATACTTACACGTCCTAATGTTCCAGCAATCGAAAACAAAATATCATGTTCTTGTAATTGCGAACGTTTCAAGTATCCATTATGTTCTGCTTCAGATATTTTCATTTCTGGTGTTATCTCACCGCTGGCTGAATCAATGTTTTCTACTTTAATAAAGTTGATTTCCCCATCCCCTGATTTATCTAACGGAGTAGTCCCTTTTGTTATCAAAGAAGCAAGTTCTCCCAACTTACGCTGTTCCCAAGTAAAAGCAAAAGAGCCAGGAAAAATCCTGGCTCTGGCGTGTTTTTTGAGTAAATATTCAAATTTGAGGAAAACAAGCTATTATTCAGTGGGCAAATCTACGTCTGCACCACCAGATAAAATAAATTTGCGGAGTATTTTATCTGTTTCTCTGTGTACTAATGGTGGAATTAAAGGCTTTTGGGCAAGAGCTTCCATAAATAACTTAGCTTTAGCCATATCAATGGTCTTTTTCAAATCATCAAGACGTCCAAACTCATTGATATTTTTTTCGTTTAAGTTTAAAGCTACCATATTCCTTAATTGCTCTTCGTCCAGCCCCAACAGGGAAGCAAAGCAGTGAATTTTATCGTTTTTGGCTTGGCTTTGATATTCTGTAACATAATCCCTAAAAGTTTTACCTAGTTCTAGCTTAATATTTCCGCTCTGAATATCATGCAGAAAAATATTGGCATATTTTTGTTCTTCCTGTGAAAGCAGGGCAAAACTCTTATGCAAATCATTTTTCACTGCCTCTAATTCTTCTGGTGGAATACCAGCATCCAAAGCTTTAATATATTTTTCAAAGCGGCTGTTCATATAAGCTGTGTCAATTAACCCAGTATCAATTTCAGTAAGGTGGGCTTTTAGGTCAAAAGGAATATCATCGCCACCAATTCCACCATCATTTTCCAGTTCCTTATAGCGTTGCAGCAGCTTTGAATAAGTGGCTTCGTCTAAATCTACCTTGATTACATATTTTTATTGGTCTGCTCATCTTCAAACTGATATTCTGATTTGTCCCATTTAAAGCCTTGAATAACTGCTGCTTCGTAATAATCATCCAGTTTATTGAACAATGTAGCGAATCGTCCTTTTGCAGCATTTTCTTCAGGAAGGCGTGAAAAATCAGTAATACCGTCATTTTGGAATAAATCAACAATATCAGCAAAGATCTCATTTATTTTGCGTAAATTTTTATGTAATTTCACGGCAAAGAGGCCAATAGGTTTATCACCCGAATAAAGCTTAAAGGCTGACTGAACATTTTGCTCCATAGAATGAGGCTTACGGTAGTAACGTATAATGCCAAAAGGCTTTTTCTCACCGAAGAGCCTATTAGTACGCGAAAATGCTTGAATCAGTCCCTCATAATAAAGCACTTTATCAAGATACAAGGTATTGAGCCATTTAGAATCAAAGCCTGTAAGCATCTGGTCTACTACAATCAGTAAATTAAGCTGTTTTTGCGGTTCATTTTCAATATATTTATACTGTTCTTTGTGAGCCAATCTAAAAGAAACATCTTTTTTGAACGCTGCAAAGGTCGGTAAAGAAAATTTCTGATTGTAACGCTCGTTATAGTCCTGAATAATTTCTACTAATCCATCTTCTTTGAAAGCAGTATCTCTGATGTCTCCATTATTATCAATATTAGGGTCAAACAAGCATGTTATTTTCAGTTCAGGCATGAATTCTTTAAGCAGACGATAATAATGTATTGCTTCTGGAATGCTGCTAGTAGCAAAAATAGCGTGAAAGAAATTATTACGGCTTAGCTGCAACCAGTTATCCATAATATCATGGACAACCGCTTTTTGATGTTCAGGTGTATGATATTGGGATGTAGGTATGTAATCTTCAATACCTTTTACCCATTTCCCCTTTTCATCTCTGTGACCATACATAGGAAGCTGCATAAAGCGATAATAAATTTTTTCTTTCTCTGGGTCAGCACTTACTTCCTCTAAACTGGTAGCTTTTGCTTGTTCAAGTCCTACCACATGGCGAATATCTTTGTCCTTAAATGTAAGAACCTTATATGGGTCAAAGCCCAAAACATTTTTATCACGGATGCCATCGGCAATTACATAGCGATGCAGCTCATTGCCGAAAATATCAGAAGTAGTATTAAGTTTCTTTTGATTTTCTTCATGTATGGGCGTTCCTGTAAAGCCAAAAAAGACAGCATTAGGGAAAGTATTTTTTATAGTTGCCAGCATTTCGCCAAAAGTAGAACGGTGTGCCTCATCAATAATGAACACGATACGCTTGCGGTTAATTTTAGCAAGGTCGGCATCATTCAGATTTTCTTCACCAGCCTTAATATTATTCATTTTCTGGATAGAAGTTACAATAAGCGTATCAAGACTGCTATCGCTTTTCAGCCTATTTATTAGCACATCGGTATTTTCTGTAGCCTGCACAGTTTCATTATCATTAGCAAAAGCACGGTATTCTTTTAATGACTGTGTACCAAGCTCAATTCTATCCATTAAAAAGATTACTTTATCTGCATCATTGGAGCTGGCAATGAGCTGGGCAGACTTAAAGCTAGTCATAGTCTTGCCCGAACCTGTTGTGTGCCAGATATAACCGCCACGCTGGTTGCCGCTATCCCATTTTATCTTGGAAACCGTGTCTGAAATAGCGTTGGCAGCATAATACTGGTAGCTACGCATTACTTTCAACACACCATCAGAGTTATCGGCAACAGTATAAAAACCAATCAGCTGATGAGCCATAGGGATAGAAAGCAGGGAAGAAGCAATGCCTTTCCAGTCATTGATAGGCTCATTGGTAAAATCAGCCCAATGGAAGAAATAATCTGGATTGAACTTGCCTTCTGGTTCTGGGCCAGGGTTAGCAAAATATACTGTGTTTTCAGGGTTCATAGCGACAAAAATCTGCACCAAGGAAAACAGACCGCTGAACACACCCTCACGCATATATTTCCTTATCTGATTAGTAGCTTCACTGACGGGTATATGGCTGCGTTTTAACTCTATATGGATAACAGGCATACCGTTTATCAGCAGCATTAAGTCGCCGCGGCGTTTATTAAGCAGAGGGGACTGTACAGAAAAATGTGGCTGCTGCACAATCTGATAACGGCTCTGCCCAGCGGCTATTTCGTTACGGTCATAAATTTTTAGGCTTATCTCTAAGCCATAGTGCAGTTTGTCATCAGGATTATCACGTTTTATAGATACAGTCTTTCCGTTGATAAAGCCGTTAAGCTTGAGCGGTGTTCTAGCAACAATAATTTTTTCTATAATCTGCTGCATTTCGCTATCTGTCAGCGGACAGTTATTAAGGCGGTCAATCGTATTATTATTTTCAAACAGAATATTAGCCCAGTTTTTCAGCAGATCTGCTTCTGTAGGATGCTTAATAACAGTTTTTTCCCAGCCTTTATTGGTCAATACTTGGATTAGAGCCTCTTCAAAGTCAGCTTCACTGGCAAAGGTCATGGCAATACTCCTTTCCGTGATGTATTTAAAATATTTTAGATAAAACTTTAGCTTTCACACGTCAAAGTAAATAGATTATAGCTTCTCACGCACCATCATTAAAGAATATCCCAACAGATTTTTTCCTTTCCACTTAGTTCTGTCAAACCTGTCAGGGTCTTTCATGGACAGTCCAATACCCCAAATTCTGTCTTTTACGGCACATTCTGCAAGGACAGCCTGTTCTGTGCTTTTCAGCAGTACCTTTAGCTCTTCGTTCTGAGAAAATTTAGCATAAAGTCCCTCAAAAACTACAATTTGACGGATTCCGTTCCAGTAGCTTTCATCATAGCCAGATACGCAGCGACCTAGTTCTTTTATAGCAGCAGCATCTTCGGCATGAAGTATCTTGTCAGCAATAGCTTCATCACCGAAATAAACCGCCTTTTGGTACATCATATACTGCTCCATAGAGCTAAAATACACTTCTTTATACGTAAATCCAGCAGCATACCAGTTGCTTAGGTATCCGTTTTCTTCATCTGGGTTGTGGAAACAAATAATCTGCACTATATTTTACCTACCTTCTGGACAGCAAGGTCAAGTTCTAAGTCGTGAAGCCCGTAATAAGCCTTCTTCAAGAAATCAAGCGGCACTTTTTTGATTACCTCAGAGCTAGGGATATCATAGTACCATTGATAGTAGGCATAAAATTCACCAATCCAGTCGGGCATAAATCCATCAAGAGCCTTGCCGGATTCCAGCACATACTGTTCAGTTCGGCAAAAATATTCCCACAGTTCTTTGGCAGACATTGTATTGACATAGGCTTTTGCTTCGTCAATGCTTTTTCTTGTTTTACTTTCCATATAGGCACTTATAAAAGCCTCTGTATCCTTGTTAGGGAACGTCTGGGCAACAAAATCAAAGAGCTTGCCTTGGTTTTCTACCACATCATTCAGATATTCTTCTGGATAAGCCCTCATTGCCTTCACCTCTCAAACAATGTGCTGAACACATTGGTTACTTTATTTCTGTCAGAATCGACAAGATTACGCATATTTTTTCTGGCACTTATATCACGCTGATTATATTTATTATTAAATTCGGCATGGTCAACAGCAAGCAAGCCGTCAGGACACTCACGGAGCTTTGAATATGCCCGTTCAGACTTAATGCAATACTGAATGCCTAGACCACCTAAAGACAGGAGTTCTTCCAAAATATCCATATCAATGTTATCACGGACAAATTCTTTTGCGATATAGAAGTAGGAAGCATTGGCTCTCCAGCCTTTAATGACATCATATTCAGATGTGTCGATACCGTATTTTTCTATAAATTTGCCAGCAAGCATACGGTAACGCTTAGAATCAGCAGCATCTCTGTGTTTCATCAGCTCTGCCAGCCAAGCAAGCACATTGTGTTCCTGGAAGTCTAAAATTTTCAGTCCGTCGGTATCAAGCTCATACTTATGTACCCAACCATTAGTATCATTAGGAATGCAGACTGCCCATTCTTTAGCAAGCTCAGGGTTCTCGGTCAGATAAAAACCTTTCCCGTAGTCGTGCTTTTCATCTCCAAGGCCAAAAGTAGGGGTCACAACTTTATTAGAGGTGCCGTGAAATAAAATTATTTTGCTCATTTACGCCATCCTCCTTACACAAACATTTTCTCAAGACAAGATTTTTTGATGTTTTTTAGCTTTTCTAGCTTACGCTGATGAAGGGTGATAAGATCATCAATATTTTTCAAGCAGTATCCGATTTTTAATTGTTCTTCCTTGCAAGGAATACAATAAGTAATCGAATCTAGTGTTCTTGGGTAAATTGCTGCTACACTAGTTGTTCCCATAGCTCTTGCATGAACTTGTTTTTGCATTGACCCAGTATTGTATAAATAGTTAAAAAATATTGTATCAAGTTCTCCTAAGTTAAATCTAGCAATATTACTATTAAACGCATATTTTCCACTATCGCCAGTCCATGTTGCACCTTTACCAACTAAATCAAGTGTATTTCTAGTATTAAAAAAGAAGTCACCTTTATATGCTATATTTTCAGGTTCTACCACATCGTTTTCATCGAGATATTCTAATTTATCTAGCGAAAAATATCCTCTCTGGATATTTCCCATTTTTAACAAAGGCATTCCAGTGTTTTCAGTTGAACCTAATTTATTTGTCCCAGTCTGAATGCTTTTCAAATCATTTACTAACTTACGCTGTTCCCAAGCATCAGTAAATCCTTTAAACCTAATTGCAGGTTTTGTGTTTTTAGCCATATCATTCACCTTGTAACAACGCTTTAAATTCGTTGATACCTTTCATGTCAAAGGTGCTGCCAGTAAGCTCGTCTAACATAGCACACAGCTGTTGCTCTGTTTCGTCGATTTCGGCATCAATATCAGCGTATGTAAGAGCATATTTTTTCTGCAAAGCAGTGAGCTTGCTAACAAGGTCGTCAACCAATGTTTCCGGCATTTTATTCAGATTAACCATCAGGCTATCAATCCATTTCTTGTGCAGCAGATCTTTAACCTGTTCATCCGTAAGGGATTCAATGGTTTCCTTCGTCAACAGGTGCAGAGCAGTGCTAGCCGCTTTAATACTTGCTTTCAGCTCTTTTTCCTCTTTAAGCAGATGGTTAGCTTTTGTCAGTTTGGATATAAGCTCACTAATTTCTAAAGATTTATCTTCTAATTTTAATTCTTTTATCTTTTTAGGAATTTCTTTAGCTACAAAAGCAGTAGCGTCATCATTTAATGCAGCTTCACAGCTATTCTTGTCATCTTCGCTCATTTCTTCAAGAATAGCTTCAATCTCAGCAGGTATTTCAGCCAAACGTGCTTCTTGCTTCTTTAAGGCTGTGCTTTCCTGTACCAAAATATTATCTTGTACTAAAGAGAACGGCAATACACGTCCAATCCAACCGTCCTGGACTTCCTGCTCTTTATTATCTTTCTTTTTTAGTACCATATTAGGGTCAACTTTTTTAGTAGCCTCAAAGCCTTCTGTCTGGATAATTTCCAAATCGACGGCAATTTTACTCCATTCGTCATCTAAAAGCTGGAAAGCAGCGTACTTATCTACCAAAGGTATACCAGAAAGCTGGGTAAAAATCTTATCGCTGATGATATTTTCTTCTTTGGCAATAGCTACCTGTTCTGCCTGTTCAATCAGCTCATGATGTAAATAAGCAGGAAAGCCAGCAAAAGCATCAGCAAAGCTGTTTTCAAAAGCAACTACATCAGCATGGCTTCTGATAGCTTCCTTAATATTATCAGTAGTCAGCTGGGTATAAGGAGTATCGCTTGCTTCAAATAATGCTTCCTGTAAATTTGGGAAAGCTTTCCAGTAATCATCTAAAGCGGCAAGTTCTGCTTTAGGAATACCGCCAAACATGGAAGCATAAATATCCCAGCTTTCAGCAGCTTCAGAAGAATCTACATAACGTGGGATATTTAGGTTGTAATCATTCTGACGGATTTCTTCACGGCTCACCAGTTTAGAGTATTTGGGAATTTCCAGTCTGTTAATTACAGTATCAGCAATACGTTTAATGTCGGAAGCACGTAATTTATTGTTTTTGCCCTCTTTAGCAAAGCCTTTAGAAGCATCTACAATAAGCACATCAGTGTTGCTGCGTTTCTGTTTAAGAATCATAATGATGGTTGGAATGCCTGTACCAAAGAAAATATTTGCAGGCAAGCCTATGATAGCGTCAATGTGGTTATATTCGATAAGGTTTTTACGGATTTCTCCTTCTTCACCACCACGGAATAGAACGCCATGAGGCAGAACGATAGCCATAATACCGCTAGGCTTGATGTGATAAAGGTCGTGCAGCAAGAAAGCATAGTCGGCTTTGCCTTTAGGAGCAAGACCAAAACGCTCATAGCGGACATCACTCTTCGGTGTCCATTTCTGGCTGTACGGAGGGTTAGACACTACTGCATCTACATAGAGCGGAGTGTAAGTAGTTTCTTTATTGGCTTCATCAAAGTACGGCCAGTCATCTTCCAAAGTATCGCCGTTGCGGGCAACGATATTATCGGGTTTAATGCCACGCATAACCAGATTCATACGTGTCAGGTTATAAGTATTAGATTTAAGCTCCTGAGCGTAGTATTTGATATTGTTGCTGTTGCCGATACGTTTAGCAACACTTTTACCGATATTGATTAAAAGAGAGCCAGAACCGCTGGTAGGGTCATAAATTTCAATATATTGGTTGTCCTTTAAATGGTCAGAAATAATTTCACTCATCAGCAGAGATACTTCGTGCGGAGTGTAGAACTCGCCAGCCTTCTTTCCTGCATTAGCGGCAAACATACTAATCAGATATTCATATATGAAGCCCAGTACATCATAATCCTGCTTTCCGTCCATAGGAATATCTTTTATCAAGTCTAATAGCTCTTTGATAGCTTTTGTCTGAGAACCAGAGCTATCGCCCAGCTTACTCAGCCCTGTCTGCAATGTTTCAAAAATACCCTGAAAAACTTTCTGATGGGATTCGCTGATCAGGCGGCTGAAAGCAGATAAAGCGTCACGGACATTGCTGACATCAAAACCACTGCCTTTGTCAAGCCAGGTGGAGAACAGGTTGTTGTAATCAATAAAATAGCCAAGATTGTCTTGTACCCACTCTACAGTATCGGCGTCAGATTCCACTACTGTCGCAATAAGCTCTTTGTCATAACCATTGCTGTACAGAAATTTCTCTTCAGCATCAGAAAGGTACTTATAAAAAATAAAGCCTAAAATATAGTCCTTGTATTCGTTTGCTTCGATTTTTGAACGCATTTTATTTGCGGCTTCCCAGATTTTGGTAGCTAGCTGCTGTTTATTCATAAAAAAATCACCCTTTAATGTAAATTTATGGTCTAAAAAATGACGGTATCTTACCTAATAAGTATAGCACAAAAAAGCAGATAGTAGAACGTCTACAGAAAAGTATGTAGCTTTTCGTGCAGTTTAAAAGCTAAATTTACCGCTCCACTTATTTCTGCCATTCTTAGTACCTTTTTGAGCTATCTTATGCTCAGTTTTGCCCAGTTCACCTCTTCATGCGCCTAACATATCAATAAATGTATGTTGGAAGGAGGTGGTAAAAATGCAAAAAATATTAGTTACTGTAGCGGAAGCAGCCTGCTTATTGAACTATAGTACCGCTACAATTTATAAGCTGATCAATTCTGGTCAGCTTCCATATATCAAGAAAGGTAAAAATTATCTTATACCGTTTAAACATTTGGAAGCGCTAGTAGAACACTCTCTGCGTTATAAAAAGCCATAGCAGCCCTATTGAAAATAACCAATTCAAAGAAATCTGTGTGTATTAAAGGAATGTCAAATCTAACATAAAGTTAAATATATATTGAAAGGGGTATAATAGCTATGTTTGAAGAATACAGTGATATGCTGACTGTAGATGAGGTAGCAGAGATTCTAGGGGTAGGCAAAAACTCAGCTTACGAAATTTTCCGTAGCGGCGAAATGGATTGCTTTATGTTAAAGGGAAAGTGGAAAATTCCTAAGCAGGCACTCATTGACTACATACATAAAAAAGCTTATCAGAAATAAACTAAGCGTCAGTAGCAATACTGACGCTTAAACTGTCTATTAAAACAGTAGAAAATATGCCACAGCTCCTAACCTTTAATCAGCTTATGGGTGTGGCATATTTTACTTTTAAATTTTAGAGTTTTGTAATGACTGCCATCAAAAACTACATACAAAAATCGTCAATAATTATGATTTGTTGCGGATGTTTTTTCAACATATAACTCTTTCTTGATCAAATCCTCCAGACTACAGAATTTAAAACCGAATTTATACCTACTGTCACCATCAAACTCGTCAACAATCCAGTCATACGCATCTTCATAACTATAAAAACCTTTATGGCGTTCCCGGTTGAGATTTTTCATATAAGTCTGACAATCAAGCCAGTTATTCGTAAGTGCATATCCGTTAGAACCTACGACTGCGTAACAGCTAAATTTTTTATTTTTTTTTGACATGGTAAACCCTCCTTACTAATTTTCTAGATTTTCGTCGGCACTATAATACAAGAGCCGGCTAAATCCATATTGGTTTAAAATATCGCTTACGATAGTTTTTAGCTGGAAAAGCTCCTTCTTACCTAGCTGTAACTTATAGCCATCAACATAACGTACCGAGTTAATAACAAAATGGGCATGAAGGTTATCAGTATTGCCATGTACCGCATAGGCGATCTGGCAACAATATTTATTAAACATCATATCGGCAATAGCTCTTGATGCACTCTGGAAGCGTGCGACATCATCTTGGCAGATAATCTCTACTTCCATTAAAGATACTATGATTTGTACATATTCATTGCCTCCTCGTTTGTTATAGGCTGCTTTGACCAACAGCATATCTCTGGTAGCCCTAAATGGATCAGCCCCAACAGCATCATAGGCCAAGACCAAATCATTATGTTCTTCATTGCTGGCAATATACTTCACAATACCGTCCAGCGTCCTGTACGTTCCGTTTAACGCTCTTAGAGTAGACATTTTTCAACCTCCTAACATTTTAAAAATATCGTCTTTTATACTGTTAAACTCTGAATTAACTTGATTAGCTTGTTTTTTCTCACCTACTTCCAGCTGATTTATTCTTTCTTGTAACACGACTATTTTTTCAACAATCTTAGAATCAATATTGTAAATTACTGCCTCCTTCACAGCTTTCTTTATAAAATCGGTTTTGCTCATGCCAGCCATTTTACTTTTATTCTCGATCTCCCGAAGTTCTTCGTCTGTAACCCGAATATTTACCATCTTAGTAGACTTTTGGCTAGGTTTTTTAATTTTGTTTTGAAACTTAGTTTCTTCAGTGTTGATTTTATAATATAAAATTTTCGGTGTACTTTGCTTTAGGTTATATGACATATCAAACGCCTCCTTGACTCAAGATGCTTTACAAATACATATCTAGTATAGTATAGCCCCCTTAGCTAATAACTTTTTGTTCATGTTATTCTACATCATTTAGTGATATACACAACTGCTTCTACCTCTTTCCTATGCCACCCTGCATATACTATATATAACTATCTATCTATTTTTTAATTTATT
>UQWU01000016.1 GCA_900544885.1 uncultured Phascolarctobacterium sp.
GAGTTTCTTCTACACTATTTTTTACAATAGTTTTAAGTTCGTTATGGATAAATTGTTCGTTTAATTGTATAATGTTACCAGACATAGATTCTACCTTCTTTCGTATTTTGTGTGGTAACTTAATTGTAAGCAATGGTAGTCTCTATGTCTAATTTTTTTGAAATTAATTTGCGCAACTTATTATACGTTATCCATAAAACCGGAAAACTTAATGGTTTTGTCGCTGATTTAAGCAGAATTTGAAAATAAGGTGTCAATAAGGTGCGGAAACGAAAAAAGCGGCTTTCCAAAATCTGGAAAACCGCATGGTTACTGGTGATCCCGGCCAGAATCGAACTGGCGACCTACCGCTTAGGAGGCGGTTGCTCTATCCTACTGAGCTACGGAACCATAAAATACTTTCTTATTATATAACAAATCAACAACTATGACAACTTACAAATAAATCAACACTAGAAAAACACTAGTTATAATAAATGCACTAATGCCGCAAATCAAACGACAAGCATTCATCCCAAAGCTATCATAAACAAAAGCTAAAATATTATTATTGGCCAGTGTATCATGAGCCGGCGTATAAAACCACTCCCAGCCAAAAATTGCCGCCAATAAGAAAACAGCACCTACACCAACAAATACCCATAGTCCGAAGCCTTCCAAAATTGATGCCATAGCACCCATATAGCCATTAAACATTTCGCTCATGATTTCACTTCCTTTACATAATTTTTAGTGTCTAAAAAGATAAAAACAGCTTAGAAAAGTAAAAACTTCTCTAAGCTGTCAAGATACAAATAATTATAATTTTTCGGCCATTCCCGGAGGCATACTCCATTCAACGCGGACGCCTGTTTTACCCCACAGGCGTGTTAAGCAAACCTTAAAGTTTTCCAGACTAGACAAAGGCTCTAAGGTTTTAGTAGCAAAATCACGTATTGTTTCACCCTCAGGAATATCCAAGGTAAGCGGTGTTTGCAAAAATTTTTCTACCTTTTGTTTTGCTTCTGCAACAGATAAAGTAACAACCGCAGTTTTATTTTCTTCGTTATATTCAACAAAACCATAATTACAATTATAGTTCAAGGTCACAGCAAATTTGTTCATAGCACAACCTCCTCTATATACTAATATTATAGCAAGCAGCTTAAACATTAGCAATATCAGACTTTAATTCACTATTTAAATTCTTTTATCTTCTGCTATAAACAGGCTGTAAACGTTGTTCCATCGGTAACTTATCGGAGGCCACTGCTAATTGAGCCATTTCGTATAAAGTGCTTTGAGCACTAACAGGCTCTAATTTATTACGTACACGACGATATGTACCATTAGACTGCATCATATGTGCACCTACATTATCGCGCAGATACAAATCTAATAATCCTTTAATACGACGGATATGAAATTCAGTTTCTACAGGGAAGAATAATTCTACACGGTCATTTAAGTTACGCGGCATCCAGTCAGCACTGGAAAGATAAAGCTGCTCATCACCGCCATTAGCAAACCAGAAGATACGGCTATGTTCTAATTGACGACCAACAATACTACGAACAGTTATATTATCACTGATTCCTTCAATACCTGTACGCAGGCCGCAGATACCTCGCACGATTAAATCAATGTGTACTCCTGCAGCAGAAGCTTCATACAGCTTTTGAATTACAGGTTGGTCAATCAGCGAGTTCATTTTAGCAATAATACGGCCTTCCTTACCCTGTTTTACCATATTGATTTCATTATCTATCAAAGAGTAAATCTTCTCTCGCAAACCTAAAGGAGCCATAACCAATTTATTCCATACAGGAGGCTCACTATAACCGCTGAGTAAATTAAAAAATGCAGACGCATCACTACCAAATTCATCATTAGCAGTCATCAGGCCAATGTCTGTATATAATTTAGCGGTACTATCATTATAGTTACCGGTACCAAGATGCAGGTAACGTTTAATACCATTGTCTTCTTTACGTACGATTAAGATGATTTTTGCATGAGTTTTTAAACCAACTAAGCCATAAATAACATGGCAACCTGCTTTTTCCAAACGACGTGCCCACAGAATGTTGTTCTCTTCATCAAAACGTGCTTTTAATTCAACTAATACTGTAACCTGCTTACCATTCTCGGCAGCACGAGCCAATGCCGCAACGATAGGACTGTTACCACTAACACGATACAAAGTTTGTTTAATTGCCAAAACTTGCGGGTCATCAGCAGCATCACTAACCAATTTTACAACCGGGTCGAAACTTTCATATGGATGATGCAGTAAAATATCATTTTGACGAATTGCCGCAAAAAGGTCACTATCATCAGGCAATTCCAACGGACGCTGCGGTACAAATGGTTCGTAGAGCCAAGGCCACATTCCGGGTAAACTAATGAACTTAAAGAAGCAAGTGGGGTCTAGAGGACCATTAATTTCGTAAACTTCCAATTCTGTTACATCAAGATTTTCTTCCAAGAATCTTTTGATACGAGTATTACCTGTTTTAAAAATTTCCAAACGTACAGCTGCACCACGTTTACGTTTGCGCAGAGATTCTTCAACTTCTTTCATCAAGTCAACGCTGTCTTCTTCTTCCAAATCCAAATCACTATCACGTGTTACACGGAAGGGTACAACATCTAAAATATGACAGCCTTTGAATAAATCCTTGCAATGACTAGCAATAATATCCTCTAAAAATACGAAGGTGCGTTTTTTTTCTGGAATTACCTCTGTAATACGACTCAATACTGACGGAACCTGAATCAAGCCCATACTATGCTCTCCATCAGCTTTAATCAGCTCTACCGCTAGGTTTTGTGTTTTATTAGCTAAAAACGGGAATGGACGTGAAGCATCTACCGCCATCGGCGTTAATACAGGATAAACTACTTCTCGATAATATTCCTCTAGCCAATCCTTCCCCAAATCCGTTAACTCGGAAACACGGCGCAAGTGCAGGTTGGCAGCCTTCATTTCACCTATTAAGGCATGTAAATATTTAGTTTGGGTACGTACCTGCTCATGTGCAGATTCAGCAATAGCAACTAACTGTTCTTTGACAGACATACCGGCAGCATCACGTTTTTCGATGCCGTTATCAAAGCTGTTCCAAAGACCTGCCACACGTACCATGAAAAATTCATCAAGATTAGAAGCAGATATAGCAATAAACTTCAAACGTTCCAATAATGGAGTTTCTTTTACCATTGCTTCTTTCAAGACACGTAAATTAAATTTCAACCAACTTAATTCACGATTATAAAAATACTCCGGCTTTGTTAAATCTAATTTTTCCATTACTTATTCACCCGCTCCAAAATCGGTTTTACACCATATACTTCTTCAAAAAAAGCAGATTTATCTTCAAAAGTCCACATTTCCAAAGCTAAATCAACCTTACTTACAGCTTGAATTTTTAAAATATTATCCTTGCACAAGGTAATATTGCAGGAATGTATTTTCTGCATATAACTGCGATCTAAAGCATCTGCCAATCTTACGATTGCTGCTAATTTCGCAACAATTGCAATCATATCCTTAGGCACTACCGGGGCTTTACTATTACTTTGGTCAAACAATTTATTAGCATGATAATAAGCAGCTAAAGCAATAATATTTTTATCGCGATCACTAAAGCCTAAAATATCCGTAGACATAATCAATTGATAAGTATATAAGGAGTGGCTACGCATACAAATATATTTACCAATGTCATGTAAAATGCAGGTACCACGCAAAAGTAATCGTTCATGGTCACCCATACCATATTTATTAGCAAACTTATCAAAAAGTAATACTGATAAACGTTCAACTTGACGTACATGCTGTTTGTCATATAAATAACGTTGGCCGATGCAATGGAATAAGCTGATTAATTCCTGCTCCCAAGCCTTGCACAAAGCAGGACTGGTTTTCTTACCGATATGCAATAGCTGCATACCATCAATAAAGTTGTCAGCACTAATGATAATTTCCTTAGCCGGAATCAAATGCAGCAATTGTTCATACAGCACCACAGTAGGTAATGCTAGCTCTGCTAAAGACTCAGGAATATTGAAGGTTTCAATAATCTGCGGCAAATTCATTTGATGCATTTTCTGGAAGAATTTATGGAAATCATCAGCTTTAATACGATGTACCAACTGAATAGTATCTAAGCCAAGCATTTTCAAGAGTAATTCTGTTTCCGTGCCTGACAGCACTAAATACTGTACACTGTCTTGTTGTAACTCGCGGCGTACAGGTCCAATAGTACTACTCAAGAATTCTGTTAAAGCTTTATTAAAATGCATACTTTCGCGACGATTACGTTCAAAACTTTCTTTAATACGGATAATACCTACATGGAAGTTTTCTTGATAACGAATATTATCATCCTGCACTAAAGTAACGCCTAACCCACCGGAAGAGATATCCATCATCAGCATACCATCACGTTCACTGCTGATGCGTTCATTTTTCAGCGTATTACGAATCGCAGTAAATTTTGTATAAATTTCCTGCGGCATATCTACTACATCAACAATCAAGCCGGTTTTATTATAAATCTGGTCTAATAAAAAGACTTGATTGCTAGCTTCACGTACAGCAGTAGTAGCTTGTAATTCGTACTCTTCAACACCATACTCTTTCATCAAAGCTTTAAAACCTTGCAAAACGTCACAGATTTCAGTAACCAAGGGGAAAGGAATTATTTTATTTTTAAAAGTTGCTTCACCTAAACGTATGCGGCGGTTAACACGCTCAATTACTTTATAATGATCTATATTACTATATTCAGTAATCTGCATACTGATTTTTTCAGAACCAAGGTGGATAGCAGCAAATGTGGTATGATTCTTTCGTTTCATATGCTTTGCCTCCAAAATCAAAAAGATACATATACAATATAATGTAATATATTATATTATTCTTTTTTGCAAGAGAAAGTCCTGCGATTATACAACAATTTAACATTTTATATTAATTTTACACACTATCGCAGGATTTTCTCTGTTTTAATAGTAATATAATATATGGGAGAGAAATTTTATTGAGGTGAAAAGGAATGCAGAGAATAGCAATTATTGATATAGGCTCTAACTCCGCCCGTTTAGTTATCAGCCACATTTATAAAAACGGTGCGTATAACATGGTTTATAACCAAAAAGAAACTTTACGTTTAAGCCAAAAGGTAGATGATAAAAACACTTTAACCGAAGAAGCATTTACATCAACCATTGAAACCCTGAAAAGCTTCGCTCATATGTGCCATATTTATCACGCCGACAAAACCATCGGTGTCGCAACTGCAGCAATCCGCAACGCAACCAATGGTGATGAACTTGTTGAACGTATAGCACAGGAAACAGGTATTCAATTACATATTATTTCCGGTAACACTGAAGCATATATCAGTTATTTAGGTGTTATCAATACCCTGGACATCAAAAACGGTATTATTTTCGACTTAGGCGGCGGTTCTACCGAACTTATTTTATTTAAAAACCGCCAAATCATCGAAAGCGTATCCCTGCCTATGGGTGCTGTAAACACCACAAGTATGTTTAATACCCGCGACGAAATGCCGCCTAATGTTTACAGTGATATTAATGTCTTTATTATGAGTCGTTTAGCCAAATACCCCTGGCTGAAACAAAATAATATGCCCTTAATAGGTGTCGGCGGTACTGCCCGTACTATTGCCAAAATTATCCAAAGAGCAAAAAAATATCCTGCAACTAAGATTCATAATTATTCTTACTCTGTGCAAACCTTCCGCAATTTCTTTAACAAACTACGTACTACTAATCTGGAACAGCGCAAAAAGATTTCTGGTCTTAGCAGCGAGCGTAATGATATTATTTTAGCCGGCAGTAGCATTATCAGCTGTTTGTTAGAAGCAACAGGTGCTAAAAAACTGATTACCTCCGGTTGTGGCTTACGTGAAGGACTATTTTATGATTATTACTCTAAGGCCAATAATGTACCGTTGATTGCTGAAGATATTCTGGAGCGCAGCCGTGAAAATATGCTGTATTTATACGAAGCTGACAGTACCCATGCTCGTCATATTACCCAACTAGCTTTAACAATGTTTGATGCTTGGGCAGAACTGCACGGTATTCGCAAAAACTATCGCCGTCTGCTGGAAACAGCTGCTCTGCTGCATGATATTGGTATCAACATCAACTTCTACAGCCATGCACGCCATAGTGCCTATATGATTCAGAATGCCAAATTATTCGGTTTAACTCATAAAGAACAGATTATTACATCCGCTATTGCCGGTTGGCATAATGGTGTTTCCAAAAACTATTTCCGTGACCGTTTTTATAGAGAAATGCTTACTGAAAACAACTGGAAAATCATTAATAAATTAGCTTTGCTTTTAGCATTAGCCGAAAGCCTGGACTATTCCGAGGCAAGCCTTGTTCATGCTGTAGCACCTTATGTAACTAAGAAATGTGCAGTACTTGATATTTTTGCCGATGATATGCCTAGTATTGAAATTCATCAAATCCAAACACATCTTTCCTGGTTCAAAAAAGCTTTAGGTATTAATTTAAAAGTACAGTTAGCTAAAAGCGACGTAGAAAACAAAGTAGAAAATGTCGAATAACTAAAATAAAAAAGAGAAGCTAAACTTCATTTGAAGAATAGCTTCTCTTTTTATTTACGCAGAAATTATTTTGCTGCAGCTTTCAGGATACCATATACCATTAAAGCAGAATTATATAAATCTTCTTCCTTAAGGTATTCATTAACAGTATGTACATTGCTCATACCGGTGCCCATGATTACACAAGGTACACCATAAATATTGATGAAGTTAGCATCACTGCCACCGCCGGACAGACCGATGTTAGGTTCAAACCCAAATTCTTTGCAAGCATCTACAGCTAATTCTACAACCTTGCTATCTTTATCAACCAAGAAAGAGCTGTATTTATGTTCTACATTAGCAACTGCTTTAGCACCATATTTATTGACACCGTCAACAATAGTATTAACGATTTCATCACGAATAGCTTCCAGCTTGCCATTATCGCGGCTACGAACGTCACCTTGGATAGTTACCAAATCAGGAACGATGTTAGTAGCTACACCACCATTAATGATACCGATATTGGTAGTAGTTTCTTCGTCAATACGGCCATAACGTTTAACATCAGCTAAAGCTTTAGCTGCAATCATGATAGAGTTAATGCCTTTTTCCGGTTCAATACCACCATGAGCAGTTTTACCATGTACTTCAATAGTGTATTTATATTGACCAGGAGCACCGATAATAATTTCACCAGGAGCACCTTCACTATCCATTGCGTAAGCAACATCAGCTTGCAGCTTGGATTGGTCCATGCAACGAGAACCGTTAACGCCGCCTTCTTCAGCAATAGTGAACAGAATTTGAATATCACCATGCTCCAAATTTTGTTCCTGCATCAAACGAAGACCTTCTAAAATAGCACCGACACCGGATTTATCATCGCCACCTAAAATGGTAGTACCATCGCTATATAAGATGCCATCTTTTTGCACAACAGTAGTACCGCCGCAGGGTTCTACACCATCCATATGACTGGACAGCAGAACTCTAGTAGCACCTTGCTTATTGCCGGGCAGAAATGCCCACAAGTTACCACACTCGCCGCCTAATTTTTCGTTAGCATTATCTTCAGTTACTTCAAAACCAAGGCCTTCTAATTTTGCCTTCAGATAATTAAAGATTTCTCTTTCATGCAGACTATGACAAGGAATGCCTACCATTTCTTTAAATTCAGCAAGCATACGCTCTTTGTTAACTTCAACCATTATTAAATCCTCCTCTTATTTATCCCCAGTGCAGTTCCCATCTTTATAACCAACCTATATGCTCCAATACTATCTTAATACCAATACAAATCAGCACAACGCCACCACAGACATTAGCACGTTTCCCAACTGCATCACCCAGTCTAAAGCCGGCCAAACCACCGAAGGCTGCAATTGCAAAGGTTACCACGCCAATCATGACGGAAGCCAACCATATATTAGTATTTAAAAACGCCAAGCTGATACCTACAGCTAAAGCATCAATGCTGGTAGCTATCGCTAAGACCAACATTTCCTTGACGGTATAGGATTTTTTTATACTGCAGCTCTCATCTGATTCACGAATCATATTCGTACCTAAATATGCTAACAAAACAAATGCCAGCCAATGATCATACGCCGTAATATAATCGATAAAAGAAATTGCTGCAAAATAGCCAATTACTGGCATTAAAAACTGAAAAAAGCCAAACCAGGTGCCAAACTTTAAGGCACCCTGCAAACGATCAGCAGGTGTTAAAACCATACTACCACATACGGATACTGCAAAAGCATCCATTGCCAGACTTATAGACAACAGCAGTAATTCTGCTAAACCCATTTTTACCTCACTCTATTTATTTTCAGCTTTATTTTTAGCACTCACTAAGGCTAAAAGGCGTTTATGATCGCGGCTGATTTTCAACACACGGAAAATACTGGTCATAAACATCATGCCTAAAGCAATCGCACCGGCATCCATACCTGCTGTCAGCAAAGTATTAACGCCACCTTCATAGTTGTTTTCGATGATTTTTGTCATACCCTTATACATACCAAGTCCGGGAACAATTGGAATAATACCGGGAATAACAAAAATCGTTACCGGCTGTTTAAACACACGAGCAGCTAATTCGCTTAACAAAGATAAAGCTACCGTAGCAAAAAAGTTAGCATAAAAAGAACTGTACATTAAGTCCTTGCGCATATACACAAATATAACCCAACCGACAGCTCCTATTATACCACTAACAGCCAAAGTTTTTTTCGGTGCCTGAAATAATACAGCAAAAGCAACTGTTGCAATAAAAGCAAAGAAAAATGCTTCCACATAATAATCAAGCTGCATTTTCTTCACCGCCTTTACCTTGATTTAGTTTCTCAGCGCAGTAATCACGAGCTTCCATAATCAAACCGGCCACCCCCAATTATACCACGCTAACAAGCTAAAGGCTAAGCCTATAGCAATAGACGTAGCAAATAACATCGCTTCCGCAATACGGCTATTACCACTGATTAAATCACCTGCCATGTAGTCACGTAACCCATTTGTAAACGCTACACCTGGCAAAAACGGCATCAACGCACCTACAATAATATTAGTACGTGTACACTGATCGCTAGCTAAACAACATAAAATCGCCAATGCACCAATAGCCGCACCTGCTAAAGCATTTTCCCAGAAAGCACTGGGACGATAACCGCCAAGCTGTTTTAAAAGCACCATAGCCAAACCGCCGGTAATAAAAGCTGCCACAAAGTCATGGCTGTTACCACCTAACATTACGGAAAAAGCTGCCGAGCTAATTGCTGAAGAAAAACATACGCTCCATTTACCATAAGGCGGACGTTTATGCATCAGCTTATCGAGATAATCTAAAGTTGCATGATAGCTTAATTTCCAACGCTTCAGATTATAGGATAAATCATTAATGGCACTAATATTACTTAAATTAGTACTACGGTACTTAATACGACTAATCAGCATCGAGCCACCTGAGTTTTCATCGCCTAAAATAATAACCGTCGGTGTTACAAAAACACTGATATCATGATAACCATTAGTATGACAGAAACGGGATATTGTATCCTCTACACGAGAGGTTTCAGCACCGTTTTTCAATAAAACCTTGCCCATAGCCAAGGCCATATTCAAGGTTTCTTCACGGCTTAAACAAGGTTGCAAAACTTATACACCTCCGCCAAGAAGCTCGTCAACAGCAGCCTTGAAACGGTTAGCTCCACCCATGGATGGATGAGGTACAGCAGTACAAGAAACGCCATAACGTGTCAATGTTCCTGCAGCTTTCTGACCGATTGCAATAATCTGCATATTCGGTACCAGCTCCAGCAGCATACGCGCATATTCAATACCTACATCTAATTCTGTCGTTGACGGTGTACGGTTAGTTAAAAGATTTTCTCCTTTATAAGGATGGAACGGGAAAATATTCCATAAAATAACATCAAAAGATGCTAAGCCATGTTTATTCAAAGCATTCCAAACCACAGTATCGGTAGGTTCATTAAATCCCTTATCCTTCTGGGTTTTATTCAGCAGTTCACTTTCAGGATTACTTGTACGTTGATAATTCCATTCTCCTAAAACACTCTGTGGGTCAACATCAGGATGATGTCCTAACAAAATGCGTTCAGAAGTAATGGCAATACCGCTGAAATGCCCTCCCTGATAGCCTAAAGCTTCCGCAATAAACAAATAATGTGCCTGCTGACGCAACTCTAAATAGCGGCGTAGATTAGCACTACGAATATCCGGAGCCTGCGGCCCAATATCATAAGCAGGAGCATATTCACGCCAAGGATTAAAAACGCCTGCCTGCTGATAGCTTTGTAAATTATCAAGAAAAGTATTTATATTCATTTTAGCCTCCGCTTAATATTATACTCCAAATTTAATCTAGCCTGCAATACAAAAAGCGTATCTAAGCCTTTGCACTTAGATACGCTTTCACTTTAAATACTATAAAAATTACTGATGCCACAAGCCATAATAATGAATGATATAGTTACTCAATGCATCCTCATATTCACTATCAGGCACAGGCTTATCCATCTGATCTACAAAGTGACGTTCATTGGACCAGTAAAAAGCTTTACCACCGAAATAACCTAAAGCATAAGGAATATCTGTATGCTGCAACAGATTACGTCCCATAAATTTTTCTGGAACATCAATACCAAGCAGGTACAGTAATGTCGGTGCTAAATCAATCTGTGATGCATACTCGCTGTTACGCAGACGATCTAAAGGGCCGATATTTTTGCTGACAAAAATCAATGGAATAGGTGCAATACTCATTTTATCATCAGCATTCGTAACTAACTTCGTATATTCACCACCGCTATGCGGATTATGGTCACTAGTAATAATAAATAATGTTCTATCATCCATCAAGCCACGTTTCTCTGCTTCTGCAAAGAATTTCTGCAATTGACGGTCTACCCAATACACACCACGGACAGTAACATTTTTATTACTGCGAACCTTGTCCGGCATTTCATTCCAACTAAATCCTGTATATGGATAAGGCTGATGCATATCTAATGTCTTTGTTACCAAAAGCATTTTATCTTTTTTACCACGTTCCAGCATACGCAAAGTTTCTTCGTACATAACATCATTGTGGAAGCCCCAGCCGCTGGCACCTGTATAACCTTGCTTTTCTAAATATTCCTTCGCATAGTATTCCGTCATACCAAATTGTTCCGGATATTCACGCAGTTCATTAGCATAATACTGACTAGAAGCATTTAAGAAAATTCCACGCATATCATGCTCTTGTACGGAACGGAACAAAGAAGGAGTTTTCGCACCGGGAACATCTTTATCCATAATCAAGTGGGAACGGAAGGTTGCATTCAAACCTTGAGTTGTCGGCACAGAAGAAGAATAGTATTTATCCATATGCGGATAACGAATAACTAAGCTATTCAAGAACGGAGTTGCCTCCTCCGGAATATTGCGGTTGTAATAATTGATATAATCACGATGCATTGATTCCAGAATCAAAATAACGATTTTATCGTATTGAGGTTTTATTTTCTCCACCTTAGCTTTAGGCACATCAATACCTAATTGTGCTAAAACAGTTTTATCTTTCGCCGTCAGCTCACGCATTTCTACATGCTGAGCACCAGCAATTTTATCAGTATCAAATAATGCTTTACTAATAAAGTTTACATTAACAGGTATAGAAAGCATATGGCGATAAGACATACGCGTCTTTTCGTTTTCTATTTCTACATACATACCAATGACATTCTCTACGCCATACATACAGAAAGCACCCATCAGACGATCTGCTAAATTCAACCCTATAGAAAACATTGCCACACAAAGCAACGACCAGGCAAAGTTCGGTTTATGCTTGCTAGGCTTAGTTACTCTAAACAATAAGAGAATAACGATAACTGCCGCAATAATACCAGCAATCATAGTATTATTCATGGTCGCAAAAATACCCTTGACTGCATAGATATTTAAATTTTGAAACAGGACGCTTTCCACGTGCATGGAGGTCTGCCAAAAATAAAAAGTATCAAAAACAATGCTTAAAGCAGTAAACAGGTAAACAATGAAATATATGAATTTCATAAACAAATTCGGCCATTTATGGTAGCACATCGCAGTAACCAAAACAAGGAAAATATTGTTATTGATACCTGCTAAAAGAGCTAAGGTAGTCTGTAGGCCTTTATCTAAGCTCAACTGTGAAACCATGAAACAGCCCTCGGCAATATACAAAAAGCCGATAACAATTACCGGGAAATAGCGTTTGATACGATCTGGTAAACGCTTGCGTCGAAAATATAAACCCCAAGCAATAAGGCCCAATAAGCTGTCACGCAGCACGTGATTGAAAATCTGAAAATAAACTTCATTATACGGAAAAGGATCAGCACCATAAAAAGTACCGTACGCAAAACATCCTTCGACAATAGCTGCTGCAATCACCAAAAGCAGAATCGTCATTTTTTTCCCTATTTGTTTCACCTTTTTTACGCCTCTTCTATGCCAAAAATTTGATTGGCACTTCTTCCATTTCAATTTGTAAAGGAGCTGTTGTTACCGCATCTCCATCTAATTCTGCTGCAAAATTCTCCTCATTGCAGCGGATTTCTATTTTTTTCGCTGTTTTAATAATAATATCGTTATCCAAAGTCAACGCTTCCATAGCAATGCAAGCTGCATAACGAATAAAATCACCACGCTTATAGCCTGTAAAAATGGCAGCATGTAAGAGTGGAGAAGACAATGAAGCACCATTAAACAAATTATAACGTCCGGCATAATAACGGCTCTTACCAACTATTACAGAGCTGCCCTCATACCATTTATCTTCATCATCAAAACGCACCTGAAAACGATAACGCCAGTTTTTAAATAGCAGCTCCTTACGCATCAGCTCAGTGCCTTGGAAAACATAGGCCAGCTTGTTCAGCAGTTTTTTCTCTTTTTCAGTTACACTACCTACAACAAGAGAGTCAAAACCGATACCCGTAACAGTAAGAAAGACATGCCCATTGGCACGTCCTAAATATACAGGAACCTCTACGCCCTTGCTGACACGTTTAAACCATTTTCCTGGGTCATTGCTTACCAAAAGCTCTTTGGCAACCAAATTAACTGTACCTGCAGGGAAAACACTGATATAAGGCACATACTTACGATTGGACAGCTTTTCAATCAACGCACGGATTGTACCGTCACCACCTGCAATAATAACCCAGTCCACCTTTTCCGCCACAATCTTATCTGCAATATCATCTATCTGTACAAAAGAACGGATTTCACACATTCCTGCATTTTTGTAGCCGACGCAATCTTTGACACGTTTAAAAATCTCATTCACTTTAGCCATCATGCTGGCAAAAATCTGCTTACCTGAATTACGGTTATAAACGACAACAACTTTATTAAATTTTTTTACATTAACATAATTGATAGGCATTTTTAACTCCTAAAGATCCATTTTTTTCGTGAGAGATAATTCCAGACTACTACAATACAGCTTGTCAGCACCTTAGACAACATTGGCTCCCAAGTCAGCAGGCTGACAAAAATATACATCAGCAGCAAATTAAACAGCAACCCTATAATACTAACTACAAAAACTAAGCTTAGCTCCGTCCCACGCTGATAACGACTCCCGCTGTCGAATACTAGCACATTACCCAAAAAGTAATGGTAGAGCGTGGATAAGCTAAAGGCTAAAGCTGTTGCCAACATAGTCAATGTCGTCATACCTAAACCTAAACCATTTAGTAAATAATTGATAAAAATATAAAATAGTGCCCACTCTACTAAAGCAGCAGTACCACCGACAAATAAATATAAAATTAATTTAATCAGTTCGCTATTCGTATAGTCGACACCAAATAATACTTTTCTATGCATAAAAAAACTCCACCTAAAGTATGATGTTTTATTATATCATACTTCGGGTGGAATTTTCAAAAATTTTACTTTCCTTAACGTAGCTATAATGCTGTTTTTACACACATTTTACCAATGATACTTTTCTCCACGTGAAATTTTGAACGCACGATAAATTTGTTCAATTAAAAGTAATCTAATCATCTGATGAGTAAAAGTCATTTTGGAAAAGCTTAAAGCAAAATCGGCACGTTTACGCAAGGCATCTGTATAACCAAAGGCACCACCGATAACAAAAGTGATATGGCTGTTACCAGCCAAAGTCAAAGCATCAATTTTTTCCGCCAACTCCGGAGAAGAAATTTGTTTGCCGATAACATCAAGCAGAATAACATAAGAATTGGCAGGAATAATCGCCATCAGACGTTGCGTTTCCTTTTCTAAGACTTGCTGCTTTTCGGCAGGAGCCGGATTTTCCGGCATCCGCTCTTCATTAATTGCTACAGTTTCCAACTTACAAAAAGGTGTCAGACGTTTGGTAAATTCATCAATACCGGCTTGGAGATATTTTTCTTTAATCTTGCCTACACAGGCAATGGTTATTTTCACTTTCTATAATCCTCCGGTACTTCCTCTAAAACAAGAGTTTTTGTTTCCTGCATACCATTATGCAGAATTACCACTTCTACACGGTCACCAACCTTGCAAGCATCGATTTTGCTGCGTAAATCCATAGCAGTAGCTACCTTAGCACCATTGAAGCGAAGAATAATATCACCAGGGCGGATGCCTGCTTTATCAGCCGGACTACCTTGAACAACCTTAACTAAGAAAATACCACCATGCAAGTCTATTTCAAAACCATAACGCTCAGCAACATCTTTATCCATCAGTGATGCACCTAAATACGGTCTAGCAACGCGTCCGCGACTTGCCAGCTCGTCTAAAATCGGTTTGGCAGTATTAACAGGAATAGCAAAGCCGATGCCTTCTACGCCGCTGACAACTATTTTAGCACTATTAATACCTACTACCTCACCATCTGCATTAACCAGAGCACCACCACTATTACCAGGATTAATAGCCGCATCAGTCTGAATCAGGCTGAATTTACGCTCGCCAAGCTCAATGCTACGGTTTAAAGCGCTGATAACACCTGCAGTAACACTGCCACGGAATTCCAAGCCTAAGGGGTTACCAATTGCAATAGCCGGTTCACCTACTTGCAATGTATCGCTATCACCGAATTTAGCTACCGGAAGATTATCAGCCTCAATTTTTACTACAGCCAAATCAGTTACCGCGTCCGCACCTAAAACTTTACCTTTTACAGTGCGTCCGTCAGGCAGACTAACAATAATTTCATTAGCCCCCTCCACAACGTGGTTATTAGTAGCAATATAGCCGGCTTTATCATAAATAACACCGCTGCCTGTACCGCGTTCAGTAAGCTGCACGCGATTGAAGATATCACGTACATAAGCTTTATTGGTAATACCGACAACGGCAGGTCCTACCTTTTTAGCGGCCGCAACAATAGGTGTATTACGAGCGGCACTCAGCTGCTCTGCTTTCGCAGCAGGTTTATCATGTACAGCTGCATTTGTTTTGCTATCACCACAGCCTGTCAGTAAAATAGCAGCTCCTAAAATACCACATATTAAAACATTTGCAGATTTTTTCCAAATATTTTTCTGCATTATCATCACTCCTTATTTTACATTGAGCATTGTCTGCAACGGAAAATCTGCTACCATTTCTTTCTGTGAAGCTACAAAAAGCTCTGTTTCCTGCAGACGTTTATTAGTGTCTAAAATATTTTTTACAGTATCTAAAGCTAATTGGGGACGATTATTCTCTTCACTTAAATGAGCTAAAATAACTTTCTGCGGCAGCTTATCCATTTCATTAAGGAACCATCCTGCTCCGTCATTGGATAAATGACCACGTGTACTTAAAATACGTTGCTTCAGCTGATAGGGATACGAACCGTTTTTGAGCAGCTCCACATCATGATTAGCTTCTAAAATCAAGGTATCACTACCGCTTACAGCTTCACGGACTATATCCGTAATAAAACCTGTATCCGTTAGATAGCTACATTTGCTGTTATCGCAGCAATTAATAAATGTATAACCATGTGGATCTATAGCATCATGAGGAATAGCAAAGCTAGTAATTTTTATATCACCCAGCTGCAATTTATCAGTAATTAAACGACATGAATGACGATCTATTTTATTATCCTTTGCCAAAATAGCACGCCAAGTATTTTCACTACTGAAAATAGGCACTTGATAATTTTTAGTAAAAGTTGCCAAACCTCTGACATGGTCGATATGCTCATGTGTTAAAAATACAGCATCTAGATCCTGTACTATCAAATCCAAGGCCTTTAGCTTTGTAGTTAAGGCACGACAGCTGATGCCCATATCTACTAAAAAATTCTGCTTGGCCGTACGAATCAAGGCAGAATTGCCTTTACTTCCGCTGGCAAGCATCACTACTTGAAAATCGTGCATCTAAACTTTACACTCCTAATACGATAACGCCTATATTATAACAAATTAAGTAAATTTTATTGTGGCAAAATAGTAACAAAGGTGCTACATAAAAATAAAAAATGCACCAACCATATAATATGGTCAGTGCATTTTAACTACTCAAGCAAATTTAATGCATTTTATTGCAATGAGGGCACAGGCCGAAGAAATAAAATTGACGACCGGAAATACTGTAACCACTCTGCCCTTCAACAGACTTAGTTAATTGTTCCTTTATGCCTTCATCCATAATTGCATCTTCTACTGCACCGCATTTAAGACAACGCAGATGGTAATGTTCATGTACGTTAGCATCATATCTGAAACTGTCTTCACCCGTATTCAATACTTGAATAACATTAATGTCATGCAGAATTTCTACTGTTTTATAAACTGTAGCAAAGCTCATAGCCGGAAATTTCGGCTGCAATTTATTATACAGCATTTCTGCATTAGGATGCCAAGTTTCATCAGCTAAAGCTTCATAAACAGCAAGGCGTTGAGGTGTTACCTTATAGCCATGCTCTCGCAGAAGAATAGTTAATTCCTGACTAGTAAGCATTTTTATCACTCCATTGCTAAAAGTAAGGGGTATAATGGTTGCCCCCCGTAGAATGTTTCTACTTCCCAGTCATCATTCAGCTCTCTTAAATCGTCTGCTAATGCTTCAGCATCTTCCTTCGGCAGGTCAGCACCATAGAACATGCTAACCAACTCATAATCACCATCTTGAAGCATTTGCTCCAATACAGCCTTGATGCATTTGCCTGTGCAAACGATTTTATCATTAAGGATACCCAGATAATCACCTTCGTGAACCTGAATACCATTAACTACACTGTCCCTTACAGCTACAGTCACACTGCCGCTGACAGTTTCCTTGATTTCCTGTGTCATCAGCACAGTATTTTCTTCCATGCTGCGAGTAGAATCAAAACGCAGCAAAGCAGCTAGTCCTTGTGCTAGATTAGTACTCGGAACAAAAGAAACTTTAGATGCACCTAATAATTTACGAACCTGTTCGGCTGCCAAAATAATATTTTTATTGTTCGGCAGGATAATATATTGTTCACAGGTACCGTTTTCAATAGCATTTACAAATTCTTCAACCGGCGGATTCATGCTTTGACCACCGTTAATAATCTCTGCTGCACCCATTTCATGCATAATCTTTGCTAAACCATCGCCGGCAGCTACAGTCAGTACGCCGATACCATGTTTAACAGGAGTAATATCTTCAGCAGAGAACAAGCGGTTTTCATGTTGATCGCGCATATTCTCAATCTTAATATCATGCAGAGTACCCCATTTTTGTGCTGCATTTAAAGCATCGCCTGGGTGTTTAGTATGAATATGAACCTTAACAATGTCCTCAATTACTGCTACAATCATCGAATTACCTAAATTCTGCAGTGCATTGCTGACAGTTGCTTTATCGACATTAGCATTTTTTACGATAAATTCTGTGCAATACGGGAACTCTAAATCTAAAGGTTCACTTTTAATATTAGCCTTATTCACTGTGCTTACAGGCAGAACCTCACAGTCCTGGCCACGCAGACCTGCCAAGCAGCCTTCAAAAAAGACAATCAATCCTTGACCACCTGCATCAACTACACCTGCTGCTTTCAATGCCGGCAGCATATCCGGTGTTTTGGCCAATTCTTTCTTACCTGTACGAATAGCTTCTAATAAAACGCCTTCTAAGCTTAAATTTTCACTACGTACAGCATGGTACGCACCTTTAGCCATACCACGGGCAACAGTTAAAATAGTACCTTCAACAGGTTTGGATACACTACGATAAGCATATAAAATGCCAAACTGGAAAGCCTTGCCTAATTCTGCATTAGTCAAAGTCTTTTTGCCTGCTACACCTTTGCCGATGCCACGTAAAAGCTGGGATAAAATAACACCGGAATTGCCTCTAGCACCCATAATAGCACTACGGGCAGCGGCCGCACCGATTTCTCCTGCTTCAGCGTCATCGCTCATGGCACTGATAGCTTTAGCAACAGATGCCATAGTATGCATCATATTAGTACCTGTATCACCATCAGGAACAGGAAAAACATTTAATTCATTAATTGCCTCAAAGTTTTTTTCAAAACCATGGTACGCTCCCAGAAGCATGTCCTTGACCTGCTTACCAGTAACTTCTTTTATTGCCTCCATCATCCCCACACCTTTCTTTTAGGCCTTGCGACGGACAAATAGTCCCAAAGCGCCAGGTCCAAGATGAGCGGCCAATACAGTACCAATACTTGTAGTCATGATAGGCACATCAGGGAATAATTCCTGCATCTGTGCTTTTACTGCATCACAATCTTCAGGAGAAACAGCATTGGCAACAAATATAGCCTCCAGGGGTGCATTGGCGGCAGCTAATTCCACCATACGTTTCATGACTTTTTTACGAGTACGGCATTTATCTACTATCTCTAATTGGCCATTTTTATCTATATGAGCAATAGGACGAATACCTAAGAAATTGCCTAACAGTGCACCGATTGCACCAATGCGTCCGCCCTTTTGCAGATAATCTAAAGTATTAACGCTGAAATAAGTTTCTGTACGAGCAACCATATCGTTAGCTAAAGCTTCCAATTCGTCCAGCTTCATACCAGCATCAGCTTGTTTTAACATTTCCATAGCAATACCGCTGATAGGACAAGCAGCAGTCTTACTATCTACAATACGGATATCAGAACCTTTGATATCGGACATTACTTGACGAGCAGCCAGACAAGCAGTTTGATAAGTTCCGCTAAGCACACTGCTGACAGTTATCATAATCACCTTTTTACCTGCTTCAGCAAGCTCGGTAAATAAATCTATCATAGAACCAATGGAAGGTTGAGATGTGCTTGGCAGCTTGCCGCTAGCATCAACCATAGCAAACAATTCTTCTAAACTGCGTTCACCATCATGCCATTCTAAATCACCGTGACGCACAACTAAACGCAGTACATGACAACGCGGATTATCCTTAAGCGCTGTCTCATCCGCAGCAGCAATACTATCCACAACTACATGTATTTCATCGCACATAAGTGGGGCCTCCTAATATAGTTAATTAAGTGAATTTTATCATTTATTTTATCTATTTTTTACACAATCGTTAACTCTATAATATATTATATTCTACCATATTATAAGAATTATTACCATACTCAAGCACATTTAGACTATTATCTTTTAATAACTTTTTTCGTTTTTCACGTCTTTGACACAAGATTGTGACTTTCTATTTATTTAACATAATAACAATTGCACATAATAAACAAAATATGAATTTAGACAAAAAAAATCAGTGTTTATTTATACACTGACTTTGCACACAATATGCTTTTGTCACCTCGACCTATTTCAGAGCAAAAAAAAAGCCCTTACGAAGAAGGGCCAAATGAGGGGCTGTTTTGATGTTTTAAGTATAGCAAATCTATGCCTAAAAGGCAAGCTTTTTTTGTAATTTTTCTTACAATAATTCTTATTTTCCACTGCAGATTACTTAAAATCCGCACCTAACATAACTACGCCATCACAATCAGAAGCGCCATCGCGTGTAATACGCATTTTGTGAGCAAAAGGTACGTTAGACAATCTTCCTACAACAGCACCATTATTGGTGGTAGAAATAACTGTAGTCTGAGCCATAATTTCACCACTTCCGCCGCTGATAACAGTAAATCCTGCATCACGCAAACGTTGTGCAGCATCCTGACCAGCAAATTTACTACCACTGCAATTTACCAAACGAACCACAGTACCGGAATGAGCAGAAACCGCTCCTTTATCTGCGTCATTTAAAGCTGCTGCACCTTCTTTAGCTTGGACAGATTTCTTAGATTTAGCTTTTTTATCCTTAGCTTCTTTTATTTTTTCTTTCTCTTCTTTTTCCTGTTTAATAGCTTCTTTATTTTCTTCGCTATCATCACCGGATTCAGCTCTGCTTACAGCTGCATTATATTCTTTTTCCATCAATTCGGCAGCAGACTGATAACGTTCAGTCATTTGTGCTCCCTGCATTTTTACCATCTGCTCACGCAGGTCAGTAATATCCGGCAACCAGTAGCTGATGCCATCAATGTATTTCGGTGTACCAGGAACAGTAGCCATAGCCAAGCCTTTTTCTTTAACCATAGAATGCAGTACACGGCCTAATTCAATCATATCGCTAATAGGCATATCAGTTTTTACCATACTGGTCAATTGTTTAGCAAGACCAGGAATATGTAAAAGCATATCAGCAGAGGTAATACGGTCATAAACAGCCATCAAGAAATGCTGTTGTCTGCGGATACGGCCGATATCGCCTTCTTCATCACGATAACGCACATATTGAATAGCTGTTTCACCATCCATATGTTGCATACCTTTATGCAAATCAATTTTAAAGCCATCCCATTCATCATAGTAATACATATCTTTTTCGACATTAATATCAACGCCGCCAATAGCATCTACTAAACCCTTAAAGCCTTTAAAATCAACCATGATATAATTATTAATTTTCAGGCCCAAAAGCTCCTCAACTGTTTTTTGGGTCAGCTCACGACCGCCATAAGCATAAGCATGATTGATTTTATCCCATCCATGACCTTGAATATGTACACGGGTATCACGAGGAACAGATAATAAAGAAGCAGCCTTTTTATCTGTATCAAACATAACGACAAATAAAGTATCACTACGTCCTACATCATGCTCAGCAGCACGTTCATCAACGCCTAAAACGACAATATTTTTCTTCAGATTCAAACGATCATTAGGATTTAAATTGTCCAAAGCTTTATCAGGGAAAAAATAACCGGCCAAAATATAACCTACTACACAAATAGCAGCCACAGCCGCTAAAAACTTAAACTGTAAAAATTTCTTCATAAACCAAAACCTCTCACTTCTCTATACTGTCAAGATATTCCGACAGTTCCTGCGCACTGCGGTGCAAAAAAGCATACAGCATTCTTGCCGTAAGTCCCCAGATTACATAATCACCGCATAAATAAAAATAAACGTAATAATCTTTGTTATGACGCCAGCCACGAGCTCTATGTGGCACCAGCTCAAACGGAAAATTTTCTCCAGGATGGTCAGCCAGCTGCATAGCATAACGTTTCGGCTCCATAGCCAGCAAAGTTTTTAAGGGCACAGTCAAAACCCTCTCAACCTCACTTTTGCTATAGCTGATTTTACTCATATCATCAATAATACCTACATAAGGATGAATTATCGGCCCCGTATGTGTCACTAAGGCATCCAGCGCACCACATAATTTAATATTCTCCGGTACTAAGCCTAATTCCTCACAAGTTTCACGGATTGCGGTAGCAGCGAAATCGGCATCGGCACATTCCACCTTACCACCAGGAAAGCAAATTTCTCCCGGCTGACGCCTTAAAGTATGTGCACGCTCTTCAAATAATAATGCGATACCATCAGGAGTATTAACTAATGGCAGCAAAACAGCTGCCTCCCAAAGCCTATCCAGTTTATCAATTCCGGCAGGACGACGATGTAAACGTTCATATAAAATTTTTTGTAGCCCATCAAGTTTATCAATCATAATAACACCTTATTTTAACACCTTTAACGTAAATTTTAAATATCCTATTTTTAATTTCTTCACAAGAAAGTTTTATCCTGCCACAAAATGTAGCAACCTTGAAAAATAAAAGCGTCAGTGCCCATTAAGAAGCACTGACGCTAAAACAGCTAATATTATTTTATCTATCTTTTATTATGCTGCTTTTCTTTCGCTTTTATCTACCAGCAAGGCTACAGTTGCGTCACCGGTAATATTAACAGAAGTACGCGGCATATCCAGAATACGGTCGATACCTGCAATCAGAGCAGAACCTTCCAGAGGCAGACCCAGAGAAGTCAGAATCATGGTCAGCATAATGAAGCCTGCACCAGGAACACCTGCAGTACCGATAGAAGCCAAGGTACCGGTAACAATGATGGTTACATATTGAGAAGCACTCAAATCAATACCATATAATTGGGCAATGAACAGGGCACATACACCTTGATAAGCAGCAGTACCATCCATGTTAATGGTAGCACCTAACGGTAGAACGAAGCTGGATACTTCTTTAGAAACGCCCAGTTTTTGCACACAGCTCATAGTCAGCGGCAAAGTACCACCGGAAGAGCAGGAGCTGAATGCCATCAGAGAAGCAGGAGCTACACCTTTCATAAATTTAATCGGGCTCATGTCACCGATGAATTTCACTAAAGCACCGTAAACGATTACAGCATGCAGCAGGCAGCTCAAGTAAACGGCAATAACAACCTTCAACAGCGGCAACAGTACAGAAGGACCGTTAGCAGCAACAACAGGAGTAATCAAGCCGAATACACCGATAGGAGCAACAGACATGATAATACCAACGATTTTATAAGAAACTTCTGCTAAACCGTCAATAGTATGCTTCAGATAGTCAGCTTTTTCACCAACTGCAGTAATACCAACACCTACAAACAAAGCAAAAACAATGATTTGCAGCATATTAGCACTAACCATTGCTTGCAACGGGTTAGTCGGGAAAATATCAACGATAACCTGCATAATCGGCGGAGCTGCTTTAGCAGTAACCTTAGCTGTATCTACAGGCATATGTAAGCCAACGCCCGGTTGCATGATGGTACCGATTGCCAAACCGATAATAATCGCAAAAGCAGTAGTTGCAAAATAATAGCCGATAGTTTTAATACCGATACGGCCTACTTTCTTGATGTCACCTAAGCTAGTAACACCGATTACCAAACTGGAGAATACCAAGGGAACGATGACCATTTTGATCATGTTCATAAAAATAGTGCCTAACGGTCCAATCCATGTCTTTGCAAAAGCAGCACCGTCAGCCCCCAATTCCAAGCCGGCAACAATACCTAATGCCAAGCCTATTAAAATCTTAGTTGATAAATTCAAAACCAAAACCCCCTATAAATACACTTAAATTCTTTTACAAGCTATTATAGCAAAAAGCATACATAAAAGTCAGATTGTATACAGTATTTCTCAATTGTATACAATATATTTTCCAGTGTTTTTCCCCAGAGGATATTCTCTATAAAATCCTTAAAAGCTGTGAATTTATGCTGTTTTACCCAAATAAAGCGATAAAAATATTATGTATTTTCACCAAAAGAATGGTTAAAAATCATGTATCTGTACACTTTTTGTATACAGAACACAAAACAGCATATACTATTTATTGCTATTCAATAAGTAAAAACTCCCGCTAAAACCTAAGCCTTAACGGGAGTTTAATGGTATCTTTATTAGTTACTTATTGTGCACCATATTTTTTAAATGCAGTATGGTTAGTGCAGCCGGTAAATTTGTTCAAAACGAAGGAATGCTTCAAAGCCGCAGTAACAAAAGCTTTAGCTTGCTGTACTGCTTCCAACATGGTCAGCCCATTAGCTAAGCCTGCAGTAATAGCTGCAGAATAAGTGCATCCTGCGCCATGGTTATAAGACGGATAAATTTTCTTAATAGACATTTCTACAAAATCATGACCATCATAGAAAATATCTACTGCTTCGTCGCTATCCATACGTTCGCCGCCTTTAATAACAACATTTTTTGCACCAAGTTCTTTAATGCGTCCTGCAGCTTCTTTGATGTCCTCAATAGTTTTTACAGAAGCCATATCTGCTAAATACGCAGCTTCGATAGTATTCGGTGTAATAATATCACAACGTTTAACAAGCAATTTTTTAATAGCTGCTGCTGCATCAGGAACCATAATAGCGTCCACACCCTTGCAAACCATTACCGGATCGATAACTACATTACGCAGTTCATATTTATCGATAGTAGCCGCTACTAATTCGACTAAGGCAGCACTGCCCAGCATACCAGTCTTCATAGAATCTACACCGATACCATCTAAAATAGTAGTCAGTTGTTTTTCAATGATAGGTAAATCAATAGGATAAACATTATGGAACCAATCAGCATGAGGATCCTGTGCCACAATACAGGTCAATGCGGTCATACCGTATACACCCAATTCCTCAAATGTTTTCATATCAGCTTCCATACCAGCACCGCCGCTAGTATCACTACCAGCGATAGTCATTGCTTTATATAACACAGTCATTTATTACCCCTCCTAAAATTATACAAATAATTCATATAAAATTACAGCTAAAGCACCAGGGACACCAAAAAATCCCGCAATCAACGCTTTAATAACTGTAATTTTTAAATTAAAACCAACAAAAGAACCAAGCAAATTAATAATCCAAAGCAGAGCTGCACCATAAATACCGTTCCACACCAACTTAAACGGCATAGAAAGTAATTTTACGATAATCAGCAGCAAAATAACGCCGATAATCAATGGTCCCAAGGACCCAATTGGGTCTAAGCCTACATTAGAAGCAACACTATCCAGAGAACCTAATCCGATGGATGTTGCAATATTATTTAAAATATCCATTATTCAATTTCAGCGGCCTTTCTTTACATAGTACGTCTATTTTCCAAAGCTTTTGATAAAGTTACCTCATCAGCATATTCCAAGTCACCACCCATGGGCAGACCATGAGCAATACGACTGACGGTGATACCGATTGGTTTTAAAAGCTGAGCCAAATAGGTAGCAGTAGCTTCACCTTCAACGTCAGAATTGGTTGCGATAATAATCTCACTGATAGATTCGCTTTGTAAGCGCTGAAACAGCTCCTTAATACGCAACTTATCGGGACCGATACCATCTAACGGAGAAAGAACGCCATGCAAAACATGGTATAAGCCGCGATAACCGTGACTTCTTTCCATTGCAGCAATATCCTGCGGCTGTTCTACAACGCAAATTGTAAATTGATCACGTGAGCTATCACGACAGATTTCGCAAATATCGCCATCTGTCAGATTATAACACTTGCTACAGTAATGTATTTCCTGTTTAGCATTCTGCAGTGCCGCCGCTAATTGCTGTACTTCATCCGCCGGCATATCAATAATATGATAAGCCAAACGCATTGCTGTTTTGGAACCGACTCCGGGCAATCTCCGCAGCTGCTCATAAAGATTAGCCAGCGGTTTGATCATCCTTGCCATAATTAGAACATTCCCGGTAATTTCATGCCGCCGGTAACTTTGGCCATTTCTTTTTCAGTCAGTTCGTCGATTTGCTTCATACCATCGTTAACAGCAGTCAGAATCATATCTTCTAACATTTCTACATCTTCTGGATCTACAGCTGTCGGATTAATTTTAATAGATTTCAATTCTTTTTTACCGCTAATAACAACAGTTACAGCACCGCCGCCAACAGAAGCTTCTACAGTACGGCTTTTTAAATCTTCTTGCATTTTAGCCATATCAGATTGCATTTTTTGTACTTTTTTCATCATTGCTTGCATATTACCCATGCCACCAGGAAACATAATTAAATTCCTCCTTAAATATCTTCAAAAAATTATTTTATATATTAAGCCGCAAAATGGCTTTATACCTTAATTATTAATCGTAATTTTACCACCAAAAACATCCATAGCCTTACGGAGCTTTTCCGGTAAATTTTGTTCATCAACTACAGAAGCATCCTCAGCTGATGCAGTATTTGCTACAGGCTTAGGCTTACTATCCACATACTGATTTTGCAACTGCTTAAACTTCTTTGCAGGACCTGCTTCCACACGAATCGGCTGACGTGCTACACGTAATAACGCATCCTCGAAAGCCTGTCGATAATCATCTTTATTCATACGATCCGCTAAGAATTCTTTTTCAAATGCTATACGTAGCAATCCATTAACGAAGCTGTAAACACGTCCGTTTTTAGAAAGGGAAACCATGGCTCTTTTATTTTCATTATTTAAAATCTCAAGTGCCATATTCCAATAATCTTCACCGGCAGCGATATCACCTGCATATTCTTCTCCATCAGCGGCATCCTCGTTGCTTTTATTCTGCATCTTAGACTTAGCAGCTATTTCAACTGCTTTAGGTGACACCGCTTTTATTTTGGAATTAGCTGCATGTTGAACAACACTTTCATTCTTCTGTGGCGGAGTAGTACTCAAAAAAGCAAGCTCTTCCATAGAAGGCGGCTCCTCTTCCTCCGGTATATTATCTAAAAAGTCATTATAATCATCAATATACTGTTTAGCTTTTTCCTGAGCCTTTGGTACCACTACAACTTGCTGCGATACCTGCTGTTCAATATTTTGTTGAGCAACTGTGTCCACATATGGTGGTTGTACAGACGGAGTATAAGCAGCCGGCACACCATAGGCCAATTTGTGCTCCAACTGCTCCACCCGGGCACATAAAGCAGCCAATGTACTTCCTTCTATACGGCATAAATCAATCAGGCACAGTTCTGCTGTAATACGCGGCTTGATTGTTCCACGTAATTCACCTGCAGCAGTATGTAACCGTTCCTCAGCAGCTAAAAGCCGTTCTTCACTAAATAAGGCCGCTCCCTGAGCTAAGGCCTCTTCAGTATCTGTTAAATATATTTCTGAAAATGACGGAGCTGTTTTGTATAACAATAAAGCACGCAGATATTCAGCTAGCTCAGATATAACCTGACGAACATCCTTACCCTGCTCAAGAAGAAAATTTAATTTTTCTAAAGCAGCAGATAAATCCTGTCTGCCGATAGAAGCCGCTAAATCACGTAAAGCTTCACGACCAACAATACCTAAAACCTCTCGAACAGTGGTGGTAGTAATATTCTTACTCATAACACCGCATTGATCTAAAAGACTCAGGGCATCACGCATACCACCTTCAGCTTGAATTGCAATCAAACGTAAGGCCTCTTGATCAATAGTAATATTGCTGGCTTGAGCAACCATCGCCAGATGCTCTATAATATCTTCAACAGTTACACGACGGAAATCAAAACGCTGACAACGGGAATGAATTGTTGCCGGCACCTTGTGCGGATCTGTTGTCGCTAAAATAAAGACTACATGTTCAGGCGGTTCTTCCAAGCTTTTAAGTAAAGCATTAAATGCTTCTGTGGTCAGCATATGTACTTCGTCGATGATGTAAACCTTGTAACGGCTATTAACAGGTGCAAAGGACAGTTGATCGCGTAGAGTTTTTATCTCATCTATACCACGATTAGAAGCAGCATCTATTTCAATAACATCCATAGAAGTCCCTGCTGTAATACGCTGACAATTATCACAATGGTCACAGGGAGTAGGTGTAGGTCCCTGCTCACAGTTCAAGGCCTTTGCTAAAATACGTGCTGTACTGGTTTTACCTGTACCACGCGGACCGGTAAACAAATAAGCATGTGCAATACGCCCGGTACTTAAAGCATTAGTCAGAGCTGTTTTTATCGCCTGCTGACCTATCAAGGAATCAAAATTCTGCGGTCGCCATTGACGATACAAGGCCATATATGCCATTTAACACTCTCCCCTTTTCACATTAATTACTACAATATATACTAACGTATTATCTTATTATATCGTAAACTGCTAGGTTTTTATATACCTTTTTCGCTTTATTTTAGTGTGCAAGTCAAAAAGAGGCTATTTTTATAGCTTGTTAGAATATTTATAGCAAATATCTTAACCGCCATGTTTCCCGAAAATAAAAAAAAGCACTGAGCATAAGCTCAGTGCGGTTATTTCCCTGTAGGACTGCAAACACGGGCTTCCCCACGGCACATGAAAGTATCCGCTTAAGGCTGCTTCCTTCCGGACCTGACCTGGTTCACAGGCTCCCATTGCGTAGGACCCAGGTTTACAGCCCTACAGAGAAACAATATTTAATATTGATAATAAAAAAACCGCTCAGTGCGGCAGTTTAAATGGCGGAGAGAGAGGGATTCGAACCCTCGGTACGGTTTCCCGTACACACGCTTTCCAGGCGTGCACCTTCAACCACTCGGTCATCTCTCCAGGTTGATGAAAATAAACTTTTTTTAATTTTGCCAGCACATGAAGTACTCACAGTAATGCAACTGCGAGTATTATTATACTAATAAAAGTAAAGTTCGTCAAGTAGTTTTTTACAAATTTTTATACTTTTTTTATAAAAGATATAACAAACACCCATGAGAGTAAAAGTTCCGTTACTGCAAAAGCAACAACGGAACTTAAAAACAATATTTTTACTCTTCGTCATCAGGATCTTCTGCCGGAAGTAACATAATAGCACAATCAGAATTCAGCACCAAATGCTCAGAGGTACTGCCTAATTCGTCTCCATTAGTCATATCTGCACCTGTTTTAGTCATCATAATCATACTAACATCATCGCGGTCACAAATAGCAGAAATTTTTTTCGAAGCGACACCATGAGAAATACGATAATCAGCTTCAATACCGAAAATCTTCATCTCATCGACTAATTCTTTTAAAAACAGCATTGCACTGCCATACTTTTCCTTATAATCGTGCTTATTGCGGCTGTGTTCAATAACATGAACAAATAAAACCTTGCCGACAAATTCACGCAAAGTACGGATAATATTCAGAGCCTCTAAAGACTTACGGGAAAAATCCGTAGGGACCAACACTGTTTCCAACAGGTTGACATTTTCTTCCTCTTCATCATCCTTATTGATTAAAAGCGGCACCTCCACAGCATGTGCCATTTCAAATGTTGTACTGCCTAATAAAGTGCGTTTTAGGAATCCTTTGCGGTGGGACGCTAAAAGGATTAAATCTACCTCTTCATCATCAGCCAACTTAATCAAGGCTCTACTAGTATTACCTATAGGTGTATGTATAGAAACTTCTTCATAGCCTGCTTGCTGCAAATCATTTTTATACCCTTCTAAACGGCTGCGAACTTTTTTATATTTACTACCGTCGGGGTCGGCGTCATCGTCATCATCAAAAACGTACGCCAGAACCACTTCCGTTTCCGTATCGGGGCACAAGCTAAACAGACACTCCGGCAATTTTTCGGCCTGCGGCGTCAAATCAGTTGCCAACAAGACCTTGGCGAATGTACTCATTTATCTGCTCCTTAAAAAAAGATATATAATAGTACTATTTCGCTGTAAAGCTTAAAAGTCCTGCCTTAAACAAACGGCTTTAAGAAAATTAGCCATTATTATCTCCACTAGATAAACGGTAGCCAATACCTACCTCCGTCAGTAAATAACGCGGCTGTGCAGAATCCTCTTCAATTTTACGGCGTAATTGACGCATATAAACACGCGGATAATGTTGGAAGCTTTCATTTTCAGAGCCCCAGACTGCTTTAACAATCTGTTTATGAGTTAGAACGCTACCTGCATGCTGCATCATATATTTCAATAAATCATATTCAGTCGGCGTAAGCTTTACATCGCGTCCGTCAACGGTTACAGAATGCTTCATCAGGTTCATTGCGATACCACCACAAACAAGCATCGTAGATTGGTCATCATTATGAGCTGCACGACGCAGGCAGACACGCATCCGTGCCATTAATTCGCCCATACTAAAGGGCTTAGTAATATAATCATCAGCGCCTTCATCCAGAGCCAAGATTTTCTCCTGCTCTTGCTCTCTGGCAGTCAGAACAATTACTGGAATATCCGTCCATTCACGCAAACTGCTAACGACCTCTTTGCCATCCATATCAGGTAGTCCTAAATCAACAATAGCTAAATCTGGATGGATTGTAGCAGCCTTCATTAAGCCTTCCTTGCCATTTTCAGCTAACGCAGCCTCATAGCCATAGGATTCCAATGCCATTTCTAACAATTTGCGAATCTGCATTTCATCATCAATGACTAAAATCTTTAATTTTTTATTTTCCGTCATGTTCTTCACCCTCTTTATGCTTTAAAGGCAATTTAAAGGCAAATACACTTCCTGCTTTATCCTGTCTATGCTCTGCCCACACAGTGCCGCCATGAGCTTCAACAATAGTTTTGCAGATTGCCAGGCCTAAGCCGGTTCCGCGCACTCTGTCAGTGCATTTTGCCCGATAGAATTTTTCAAAAATATGTGGCTGATCTTCATCTTGGAAACCATAACCTTCATCAATAACAAACAAAGTCACAGATTCTTTATCAGCACGGCCGCGTAATAAAATCGTGCTGCCCTCAGGAGAATATTTAGCAGCATTATCTACATAATTCAAAACTACATGCTCCAATAAGCCACCATCGCCTTCGAACAAAGGTAAATCATCCGGCAAATCACAAGTAATAGTATAATTTTTAGCAGAAGCACCCCATTTACGTAAAGCACCGCCGATAATTTCTTCCAGATCACACCAGTCACATTTTAATTTTATCATACCACTGGCAATACGTGCAGTATCAAGTAAATTTTCAATAATTCTTTCCATACGGCTGCTACTTTCACTAATGGTATTAAACAGTTCCTGACGCATAGCATCAGTGCACTCAATACGCTTATCCTGTAAAGTATCAATCGCCCCGATAATACCAGCCATAGGCGTTTTCAGCTCATGAGAAATAGAATTAAATAAAGCAGTACGTAATTTATCGGACTCCTGCAAAATCTCGATTTCTTTACTCTGCTGTGCCAACTGTGCTTTTTGTAAAAGCACACTCAGTAATCCAAGCCAAGCTTCTAATAATGTACGTTCCTCCGGAGATAACAACTCATTCTCCACATCGACTGCTACAACTGCCAAAACAGTATGTTCTTTTAAAACAGGTAAGAATAAATTACGAGCAGTCGGTAAAGTATCTGTAGACGAACCAGCGATACGTCCATTATGCCAACACCAATTGGCCACAACCATTTCCGCATCAGCAATTTTCATATCATTCTTCACAACAAACTCACTGGCATCAAAAGCTGTCTTTACTTTTAATTCTTTATCCTTATCCGGCAAAATAATATACAAATCACGTTTCATATTTTTGCCGACATGCTCAGCAAAGGACTTTACAATAGATTCCATATCATCGCCAACAGCGACATCCTTGCTGAATTGGTACAGGCTGTTAATGTCACGCTCTCTACGTGCTGTAACAAAAATTTCTTTTTTCAGGCTTTCAGTACGTTTACCGATAACAGAAGCAGCCACAAAGAAAATCATAAAGCTCCAAATGTAACGCAAATTATCAACCTTAAAAGTATAAGTCGGAGCCAGGAAGAAAAATTCAAAAGCTAAAATGCTTAATAAAGCTGTAATATAAGAAGCCTTGCGTCCCCACCACATAGCACTAATCAAAACAGGTAACAGATATAAGAGTGCTACGTTCACTAATTCCATATAGCGGCTTAAGCCTACCATACCTAATGTAACAGCAGCCACCGTCAAAGCAGAACAACCAATCTGCTGCCAATGTAAGAATTTTTTCGGCACCTTTTTCGTATTAACAAAAGAACCCTCATCTTCAGCAGTAGCCGCCTTTAAAACATAAACAGGAATAATATCACTACGATCTATTAAGCGGTCAACAATAGTACGACGGAAGTAGTCACACCAGCTGGTACGTTTAGATTTACCTATAACGATAGCCGTAACATTATTTTGACGTGCTGTTTCCAATATTGTTTCTACAACATCTTCACCAAAAACACTCAACACTTTACCGCCAAGATCATGAGTTAATTTAAAGTTTTTCCAAACACGTTCTCTTTCCTTATCGCCTACCGGAAAACGGGAATGTGGTGTTTCAATATTTACAACTAATAATTCAGAATGCAGTCCTTGCGCCATACGATGACCATTCAAAATCAACTGAGCGGCAAAAGGACTATACCCTGCACAAACCATAACACGGCCGGAAGCAGGCCACGGACCACTAATAGAATGTAAACGCATATACTCGGTAGTCGCTTCATCAACACGAGCTGCAGTATAGCGTAAAGCTAATTCACGTAAAGCACTGATATTACCCTGACGGAAGAAGCTCTTTAAAGCACGACTAGCTTCGGCAGGCTTATAAACCTTACCCTCACGCAAACGCTTTTGCAATTCTTCTGTAGGAATATCGATTAACTGTACCGCATCAGCCTTAGCCACGAAATCATCAGGCACAGTTTCACGTACCACTGTACCGGTAATTTTAGCCACAACATCATTCATGCTGGCCAAATGCTGAATATTTAAGGCAGTATAAACATCAATACCGGCACGCAGAATTTCCTCAATATCGTTATAACGATAGCAAAAATGAGAACCAGGCACATTGGTATGGGCTAATTCATCGATAATAACCAGCTGCGGATGACGCTTAATAACAGCAGCATAGTCAAATTCCTCCAGAGTATGACCCTGATAAACTATTTTCTGCTGCGGAACAACCGGCAGTCCTTCCTCTAAAACAGCAGTTTCCTTACGCTCATGACTGACAGATAAACCGATGACAACATCGACACCTTCAGCTAATTTTTCATGAGCTGCTTTTAACATGGCATAAGTTTTACCTACACCGGCAGCAGCACCTAAGAAAACTGTCAGCTTACCTCTTTCTTCTTGTTGTGCCTTTTTAAGGACTGCTTCAACGCGAGCTTTTTTTACACTATCATTAGTATCCATGCTTCTAACCTTTCTAAAATAAATACACAAATAAGGCTGCCAGGCAGCCCTATTTGTAGATATTCATATTTTTAGTTGTATTTTTTATATTTTTCTAAATTATTATTTACCCTGAACCGCATCTAAAGCTAAATTCAGATTTAAAACATTAACTCTGCTATCGCCCATAAATCCTAAAACAGGAGCTTCCGTATTGGCATCAATTAATTTCATTACAGAATCCACATCCATATTTCTTGCTGCAGCAACACGTTTAGCTTGCATTTTAATGGCTTCCGGAGTCATGTGCGGATCTATACCGCTTGCGGAGTTAGTAACCATAACAGTCGGTACAGCATCGTTAGCAGATAACGCATACGCTTTTCTTACATCGGCAGCACCCTTTTCAACCTGCTCTTTTAATTTAGCATTGATAGCACCATAGTTAGTACCACCAGAGTTAGCAGCATCATAACCATTAGCGGAAGGACGACCACTAAAATATTTGTCACTTTTAAATTCCTGGCCAATTAACTCAGAACCTACAGCTTGACCATTTTTTTCTATTATACTGCCATTTGCGGTATATGGAAAGATTATTTGGCTAATACCAGTCATAGCCAAAGGATAAACAATACCACATACAAAAGTCATTATTAAAACGGCACGTAAAGCCTTCATAATCTGCATCCTACTTAACCTCCTTTAAGCGATACCAAGAGCAGCTAAAATCATATCAATAATCTTAATGCCCAGGAACGGAGCAATGATACCGCCTACACCATAAATCAACAGGTTACGTTTCAGAATAGCGTCTGCACCGATAGGTTTATAAGCAACACCATGCATAGCCAACGGAATCAAGAAGATGATGATTAAGGCGTTAAAAATAATCGCACTTAAAATTGCACTATCAGGAGAAGTAAGTCCCATGATATTCAAAGCACCCAGCGGAGGATAGATAGAAGCAAACATTGCCGGTAAAATAGCGAAGTATTTAGCCACGTCGTTTGCAATACTAAAAGTAGTCAAACTACCACGAGTCATCAGTAATTGTTTGCCGATGGCAACAATATCAATCAATTTAGTAGGGTCACTATCTAAGTCAACCATGTTACCTGCTTCTTTAGCAGCTTGAGTACCACTGTTCATTGCTACACCAACATCAGCTTGTGCCAGTGCAGGAGCATCGTTGGTACCATCACCGGTCATAGCAACCAGCATACCATCATCTTGATATTTTTTAATCATTTTCAGCTTAGATTCAGGAGTAGCTTCTGCCAGATAATCATCAACACCTGCTTCAGCAGCAATTGCTGCAGCAGTCAGACGGTTATCGCCGGTAATCATAACTGTTTTAATACCCATTTTACGTAATTGCTCAAAACGCTCTTTAATACCGCCTTTTACAATATCCTTTAAATGGATAACACCCATAACTACATTATCTTTAACAACTACCAACGGAGTACCGCCTTCGTTAGCAATGCTTACACAGTCTTTAACAACATGTTCAGGGAAGAAACCGTTTTCTTGTTGAATGTATTTTTGCATAGCATCTTCCGCGCCTTTAAAGATACGGCAATCAGAAAGAATAATACCACTCATACGAGTCATTGCAGAGAACGGAACGAATTCGCCTTTGCTTTCTTGACGGGTCATTCTTACACCATATTTTTTATCAGCCAAAGTAACAATACTACGACCTTCAGGAGTTTCATCAGGCAGAGATGCTAAGCAAGCAGCTTCGGCCATTTCGTCAATAGAAATATTAGGTGCAGGCAGAAAATTAATTGCCATACGGTTACCAATAGTAATTGTACCGGTTTTATCCAACAGCAGGGCGTTTACGTCGCCGGCAGCTTCAACTGCACGACCACTCATAGCCAGTACGTTACGACTCAGCAGACGATCCATACCAGCGATACCGATTGCAGAGAGCAGACCACCGATAGTGGTAGGAATCAAGCAGACCAACAAAGCAATCAATGCAGGAATGCTCAACAAACCGCCAGAATAAATAGCGAAGGGTTCCAGAGTAGCAACAGCTACAACGAAGATAATTGACAAACCAACTAACAATAAAGTTAAAGCAATTTCGTTCGGAGTTTTTTGTCTTTGAGCACCTTCAACAAGGCTAATCATTTTATCAAGGAATGTTTCACCAGGGTTAGCAGTTACACGAACTTTAATCCAGTCGGACAGAACCTTGGTACCACCGGTAACAGCACTGCGGTCGCCACCTGCTTCACGAATAACAGGAGCAGATTCACCAGTAACAGCACTTTCATCAACAGAAGCCATACCTTCAATGATTTCGCCATCGTTAGCAATCAACTCCCCGGCTTTTACATAAATTACATCGCCCATACGGATTTGGTCAGAAGTTACCATAACTTCACTGCCGTCATCCAGTAATTTACGGGCTTGAATAGAAGTACGAGTGCTACGCAAGCTTTGTGCCTGTGCTTTACCTCTACCTTCAGCAACAGCTTCAGCAAAGTTTGCAAACAGAACAGTGAACCATAACCAAATATCCAAATGTAAGTTGAATAAACCACGTTCTGTTTCGCCGTTCATAAAATTACTGATAGTAATCAATGCTACCAGAAAAGCACCAACATAAACAATGAACATAACAGGATTACGCCATTGAATCTTAGGGCTAAGCTTTTTAAAAGAATTTATCACTGCTTCCTTGATAATTGCGTTATCAAGAGTGGCAGACTCTTGTTTTTTCATAATTCATCATCCTCCATTAAAATACTTTTCCTTGCAACATAAAGAGATGATCCACAACAGGGCCTAATGCCAAAGCAGGGAAGAAAGTCAAAGCACCAACTAATAAGATGATGCCGCAAAGCAAAAGTGCGAACAAAACACTACCGGTATCAAAGGTACCTGCACTTGCTGGAGTAATTTTCTTAGTAGACATACTACCTGCAATAGCCAGGACAGGAACGATTACACCAAAACGACCAATCAGCATTGCTAAACCGATAGTAACGTTATACCAAGGACAGTTAGCACCTAAGCCACCGAAAGCACTACCATTGTTACCTGCACCAGAAGCATAAGCGTACAGAACTTCACTTAAACCATGAGGACCAGGCTGACTGATACCGGATAAACCTACATCTAATACAGAAGCAGCAGCACTAAAGCCCAGCACAGTAATGGACGGAATCAGTAAGCCAACGATAGTAAATACGATTTCTCTAGATTCTACTTTTTTACCTAAATATTCAGGAGTACGACCAACCATCAAACCGATGATGAATACAGTGATGAATACATACAGCAACATACCATAGAAGCCTGCGCCAGTACCACCGTAAACGATTTCGCCTAACATCATTTGCAGCATCGGCACCAAACCACCGATACCAGTTAAGCAATCATGCCAAGAGTTAACTGCACCGCAAGAAGCAGCAGTAGTAACAGTAGTAAACAAGGTAGAAGAACCAATGCCAAAACGGACCTCTTTACCTTCCATAGCAGTTGCACCACTCAGATTATAAGCAGCTAAAATATTGTTGCCACTGCTTTCTGCCCAATAGCAGATACCGAACATCAAAGTGAAGAGAATGCTCATGGAAGCCAAAATTGCATAACCTTGTTTTTTAGAACCACACATCTCACCATAGCAGGTCAGGAGAGCTGCGGATACAATCAAGATGGAATACATTTCCAAGAAGTTAGTAAACGGTGTCGGGTTTTCATAAGGATGAGCAGAGTTTGCATTGAAGAAACCACCGCCGTTAGTACCCAACAGCTTAATAGCTTCCTGAGAAGCAACAGGGCCTGTAGCAATGATTTGTTCAACACCCTCCAAAGTAGTTACATGAGGATAAGCATTCAGGTTTTGCGGAACCCCGCAAGCAACCAAAACCAAAGCAAATACAACGCACATCGGCAGGAATACTCTGGTTACAGAACGAGTTAAATCCACATAGAAGTTACCCAGGTTATCAGTGCCTCTGTTAATCAAACCACGAATCAAAGCAATAGCTACAGCAACACCAGTGGCTGCAGAAACGAAATTCTGCACAGTTAAGCCGGCCATTTGGGTGAAGTAGCTCAAAGTTGTTTCACCGCTATAAGATTGCCAGTTAGTGTTAGTCATAAAACTGGAGGCAGTATTAAAAGCTAAATGCCAGCTTTCTACATTACCTAAATGCTCCAAGTTCAACGGCAGCCAAGCCTGAACTAATTGCATTACAAACAAAAGCAAAAAGCCTAAAACGTTAAATGCGATTAAATGCCAGGAATATTGTTTCCAATTCATTCCTTCCCATTGGTTAACGCCCATAATTTTGTATAAAGCATTTTCCAACGGAGTAAAAATTTTATCACCTACAACAGGTTTTAATTGATACACCTTAGCTAAATATTTGCCTAAAGGTACGCTAGTTGCTAACAGGACTAGCATAAATCCCAAAAATAAGATATAGTCTTTATTCATCTTAAAATTCCTCCGGATTGCATAGTGCATAAACTAAATATGCCAAAATCAATACAGCCAAGATTAAGCCCAAATATAAATCAAGCATTTTCAAAACTCCTCTTTGTCATCTAAACATCATTCCCAAAGAAATACCTGCAGTTTATTTCTTTGGTATCATTATTGTATATCCAAAGAGCGTAAAAATGCTGTTAAAATATTACCCTACGGCGTAAAAATTCCGTAAAAATAGCCGTCTGACTAACAAAAGTCAGACGGCTTAATAAATTTTTCCTTATGGTTCATTGTAAAATGAAATTGCACACCTTGAAAACAGAATAAAAATAGTCCATTGTGACCT
>UQWU01000017.1 GCA_900544885.1 uncultured Phascolarctobacterium sp.
TTGCCCTATTTTACAAATAAACTTTTTTATAAATTATTACTTTTTTATCACTCTTATGCCTTTATAAAACGTTCTAAATATGCTATTATATATAAGTTAAGAAGAATATTTAATAAAAAAAATTATCACTAATTTGTAGGTGCTAACAAAATGCTTAATAGTAGTAATTATCGTTATCCTGCATTTCTTTGTCTTAAAGATAAAAAATGTGTTATTATAGGAGGAGGGACAGTAGCTGCACGTAAGCTAACCACCCTTGCTGAAGCGGATGCCACGGTTTTAGTTGTTGCTCCGGATTTCTGTTCGCAGACATTGGCCGCAGCAGAAAAGTATCAATGTAAACTTGTCCGTGATGTCTATAATATTTCATATATCAGAGATGCGTTTTTAGTTGTCGCAGCTACTGACAATACAGAAATAAATCGTGAAATATCATCCGCTGCGTCTTGTCTTTGCAATAATATTACTGAACCTGAACTGAGTAATTTTATTGTTCCATCCACTTTTAGTGAAGGTAATATTACAGTGGCTTTAGTAACCGGAGGTATGCCTGCTTTTACCCGCTTATTAAAGAAACATTTACAGGGTACTTTTACTCCGGCATTAGCAGATTTTAACGATTTTTTACTACAACAACGAGAAATAGTCAAAAGCATTCCTTCTACACCTGAAGAACGGACGCTGTTTTGGCGGACGTATTTAAATGAGGAATTGTTGAATTTAGTATTAGCAGGTGACGCTGCTCTGGCAAAGGAGAAAATAATAGATGCAATTAGCAGTTTTAGGACTCAATCACAAAACAGCCCCTGTTGAGGTCCGCGAACGTTTTAATTTTACAAACGATCGAGTAGCAAGTATTTTGCGTCGGCTACGTAATTATGATAATATTCCAGAAGCCATGCTGCTTTCTACTTGCAACCGTACTGAGCTTTATATGGTTATAGAAAATCCTAAGGAAGCAGTTCCCTTTATTAAGCGTTTGCTGGAACATCTTGCAGGTGAACAATATAATAACGAATATTTTTATAATCTTACCGGTGCGATGTGCGTACAGCATTTGTTTCGTGTAGCATCCAGCCTTGATTCTCTGATTATTGGCGAAGGACAGATTCTTAGTCAGATTAAAAATGCTTATCAGATTGCCCGCAATCATGGTATGACTGACACTATTTTAAATACCTTGATGAATAAAGCTATTGCTGTCGGCAAACGTGTACGTACTGAAACGAAAATTGCTTATAGCAGTGTTTCTGTTTCCAGTGCTGCTGTAGATTTAGCCATTGATATTTTAGGTGATTTGACTACTGCCAATATTTTAGTAGTTGGTGCCGGTCATATGAGTGAGCTTACTGCTCGTCATTTGATTGATAAGGGTGCTAAAACAATTTTTGTCAGCAATCGCAATTATGATCATGCTGAAGATTTAGCACAAAAATTTAATGGTACGGCTATTCCCTATCAGGCAATGTTTAAGCAGGCTGCAGCTGCTGATATCATTATTACCTCCACAGGTGCACCACATTATGTGCTGACTGCGGAAAATTTAGGTCCCTTATTGCCTGAACGTCATGGTAGACCGTTAATTTTGATTGATATTGCTGTGCCGCGTGACGTAGATCCTGCTTTAAGCGAAATGGATGGCGTTACTGTTTATAATATCGATGATTTAGAAGATGTAGTTGATATTAATAAAAATTTCCGTAGCAATGAGGCTAAGGTTGCGGAACAGATTATTGCAGAAGAAATAGAAAGTCTTAAAGAACGTTTGCGTTATTATACCATGCGTCCTGTTATGGTTAAGTTACATGATAAAATGAATTTCCTGCGTCAGAAGGTACTTAAGAAAGCTTTTATCAAAATGCCTAATCTGACTGATGAAGAAAAACGTATTATAGACTTAATGACCCAGCGTTTAGAGCATAAATTTTTACGTGAGCCGATGAAGGCAATGAATGCTGTAGCCGGTACCCATGAAGAAGAGCAATACAGAAAGATGATGTGTGAACTATTCGTTTTAAACGATAGCGGAGAGGAGTTCGGCGATGAAAACGGAATTGATAATTGGTACTAGACAGAGCCTGCTGGCTTTATGGCAGAGTAATCATATTGCAGCTTGCCTGAAAAAGCAATATCCGGAATGTAATGTTGTCCTGAAAAAGATTGTTACTAAGGGCGATCGTATTTTAGATGTTCCCTTGGCACAAATCGGCGGAAAAGGTTTGTTTACCAAAGAGATTGAGGAAGATTTGTTAAATGGTACTGTTGATTTAGCAGTACATAGCCTCAAGGATATGCCGACTGTACTGCCTGAAGGTTTATGTCTGACGGCGATTACTACTCGTGCTAATGTAGGAGATGCTTTTGTCAGCAATAAATATAATGATTTTGCTGAGCTGCCACTAGGTGCAGTTGTAGGTACCTCCAGCTTGCGTCGCAAGGCACAGCTGTTAGCTGCCCGTCCGGATTTGCAGATTATGGATTTACGTGGTAATGTTGATACTCGTTTACGTAAACTGGATGAAGGTATGTATGATGCAATTATCTTAGCAGCTGCCGGTTTGGAACGTTTAGGGTACCAGGACCGTATTAAAGCTGTGATTCCTGCGAAAGTCTGCCTGCCAGCTGTAGGCCAAGGTGCATTAGCTATTGAATGTCGCACTGATGATGCTGAAGTTCGTCAGATGTTAGACTTTTTAAATGATAAAAATACCCGTAGTGCTACTGCTGCGGAACGTGCTTTCTTGGGCCTTCTGGAAGGTGGATGCCAAGTTCCTATCGGTGTGCACGCAGATGTTGATGGTGATAAAATTCATGTTGAAGCAATTATCGCATCTTTAGATGGTAGTAAAATTTTGCGAGACCATATTGATGGTAATGCTGAAGATGCTGTTATACTTGGACAAAAATTAGGCAACAAAATGCTTGCTGCTGGCGGCCAGGAAATTTTGGCTGCAATTCTTTAAGGAGAGTGACATAATGACTAAACAAGGTAAAGTATATTTAATCGGTGCAGGCCCTGGCGATCCCGGACTTTTAGGCTTAAAAGCTAAGGAATGTCTGGAAACTGCAGATGCTGTTGTTTATGACCGTTTAGCAGATCCCCGCATTTTGGCTTTTGCTCGTAAAGATGCAGAAATGGTATATGTAGGTAAAGCAAGTGCCAACCATACTATGCGTCAACCTGATATTAATAAATTGTTGGTAAAACTGGCTGCTGAAGGTAAAACTGTTGCTCGTTTAAAGGGAGGCGATCCTTTCGTTTTCGGTCGTGGTGGCGAAGAAGCTATTGAATTGTTAGAGGCCGGTCTGCCTTTTGAATTCGTTCCCGGTGTAACCTCTGCTATTGCTGTTGCTGAATATGCAGGTATTCCTGTTACCCATCGTCATGTAGCTACCTCCTTTGCTGTTATTACCGGTCATGAAGATCCGACTAAGGGTGCTTCTACCATTAACTGGCAAGGTTTAGCAACTGCTGTTGATACCTTAGTTTTCCTGATGGGTGTAGAAAATATTGAAAAAATCAGTTCCCGTTTAATTGAAAATGGTCGTAGTGCAGATTGTCCTGCTGCTGTTATCCGTTGGGGTACTCATCCTGAACAACGTACATTAGTAACCACCTTAGGTAAAGCTGCAGCGGATGTCAAAGCTAATAACTTGAAGCCGCCTGCAATTTTCATTGTCGGTGATGTTGTTAACTTGCGTAAGCAATTACAATGGTTCGATAATAAGCCTCTCTTCGGAAAAACCGTTGTTGTTACCCGTGCTCGTGCACAAGCTAGCGATTTGACTAAAAAGCTGGAAGCTCAAGGTGCAAAGGTTATCGAAGTACCTGCTATTAAAATTGTTCCTGCGGATGATTATGCTCCGCTAGATGCAGCTATTGCTGATATCAACGCTTATAAATGGCTTGTTTTCACCAGTGCTAATGGTGTAGAATATTTTTTTGAAAGATTGTTACATACAGGCAAGGATGCTCGTGCCCTCTTCGGTGTAAAATTAGCTGCTATCGGTAGTGCAACTGCCAAGGCTTTGGCAGATCATGGCTTGACTGCTGATTTGATTCCTTCTGCTTATAAAGCGGAAGAATTGGCAGAAGCTTTAGTTGATAAAATTACTGCTGGTGATAAGATTTTAATTGCACGTGCTAAAGTGGCTCGTGAAGTATTGCCTGAATCTCTGCGTAAAATCGGTGCAGATGTTAATGTTGTTACTGCATACCAAACTGTTGCTGATTGTGATAATAAAGAAGAGCTTTTAGAAGCTCTGGGAAGCGGTGCTGCTAGCATTGTAACATTTACTAGCTCTTCTACCGTAACTAATCTGCTGAAAGTTTTAGGCGACAAAAAAGATTTGCTGAATAAAGTAGCTTTAGCTGCTATCGGACCTGTAACTGCTGAAACCTTAAAGCAACATGGTCTGACTCCGGCAATTTCTGCCGCTCAATATACAATCGACGGCCTTATGACCGCTATTCAAGAATATTATAAGGAGTGATTGCTATGAGCATTACCGGTTTTCCTGTATATCGTCCTCGTCGTACCCGTGCTACTGAAAATCTGCGTGCTATGATCCGCGAAACAGAAGTATCTGTTAAAGATTTGATTTATCCTTTGTTTGTTGTTCCCGGTACTGGTGTAAAACACGAAATTGAATCTCTTCCTGGTAACTATCATTGGTCTTTAGACCGTCTGCCTGAAGTATTAGATGAAATTACTGAATTAGGTATTCCTGCGGTAATCTTGTTTGGTGTTCCTTCCTATAAAGATGCTATCGGTAGCAGCGGTTGGGATATGAATGAGCCTGTACAACAGGCTTGCAAGCTGATTAAAGAACAATATCCTGAATTGGTTATTGTTACTGATGTTTGCCTGTGTGAATATACTGAACATGGTCATTGCGGTGTTTTAGAAAATGGTTGTACTGTTAATAACGATGAAACCTTGCCGCTCTTGGCTAAGGTTGCTGTATCCCATGCTCAAGCTGGTGCTGATATGATTGCTCCTTCCAATATGATGGATGGTTATGTCAAAGCAATCCGTGAAGCACTGGATGCTGCTGGATTTAAAAATATTCCTATTATGGCTTATTCTGCTAAATTTGCTTCTGCCTACTATGGCCCGTTCCGTGCAGCTGCTGATTCTACTCCGTCTGCAGGCGACCGCAAGGGCTATCAAATGGACCCTGCGAATAGCGATGAAGCATTGCGCGAAGTTGCTTTGGATATCGAAGAAGGTGCGGATATCGTTATGGTAAAACCTGCTTTGGCGTTCTTGGATATCGTACAACGTGTTCATGAAACCTTCAATCGTCCACTGTGCGTTTATAATGTCAGTGGTGAATATGCAATGGTTAAGGCTGCGGCACAAAAAGGCTGGATTGATGAAAAACGCATTGTTATGGAAACCATGTTAGGTTTTAAACGTGCAGGTGCAAAGATGATTATTACATATCATGCTTTGGACGTAGCTAAATGGCTGCAAGGCAAATAAGGAGAAGATTAATGGAACATACAAAATCTACAGCTGCTTTTGAAGAAGCCCGTCAATATATTCCTGGCGGCGTAAACAGCCCTGTACGCTCTTTCCGCAGTGTTGGTGGCGTACCGCCGTTTATTGCAAGTGGTAAAGGCAGCAAAATTTATGATATTGATGGTAATGAATATATTGATTACGTATTATCATATGGTCCGTTACTGATGGGTCATGTACCTGATTGCGTAACCGAGGCTATTAAGGATGCTGCGGAAAAAGGTACTTCCTATGGTGCTCCGACTGTTGGTGAAACTGAGCTGGCAAAGCTGGTTTGTCGTTTAGTTCCTTCTATGGATATGGTACGTATGGTTAACAGCGGTACTGAAGCTACTATGAGTGCTCTGCGTTTGGCTCGTGCCTATACAGGTCGTGATTGTATTGTTAAGTTCATCGGTTGCTATCATGGTCATCATGACAGCCTTCTTGTAAAGGCCGGCAGTGGTGCTACTACTTTTGGTGTACCGGATAGCCCAGGTGTACCTAAAGCCGTTGCTGCTACTACTATTACCGTACCCTTTAACGATTTACCGGCTTTGGAAAAGGTTTTTGCTGAACGTGGTGAAGAAATTGCTGCTGTCATCCTCGAACCTACTCCAGGTAATATGGGTTTGGTTCTGCCACACGAAGGTTTCCTGCCCGCAGTACGTGAGTTGACTAAAAAATATGGTGCATTGCTTATTTGCGATGAAGTAATGAGCGGCTTCCGTAGTGCACAAGGCGGTAGTCAATCTCTGTATGAAATTGATCCGGATATTACCTGCTTAGGTAAGGTTATTGGCGGTGGTCTGCCTGTAGCTGCTTACGGCGGTAAACGTGAAATCATGCAAGAAGTTTCTCCTGCAGGTCCGATGTATCAAGCAGGTACTTTAAGTGGTAATCCTTTAGCTATGGCTGCTGGTATTGCTGCTTTGACTTATATGGAAGAAAATAAGGTTTGCGAAAAACTGGAAAGCATGACTGCTATTTTAACCGGTGGCTTAGAACGTGCAGCTGCTAAAGCTGGCGTTCCGGTACAAGTACATCGTTTGGGGAGTATGTTTACCGTATTCTTCAATGATAAACCAGTAACTGATTATGATAGTGCTGCTGCCAGCGACTTGGAAGCTTTCAAGATTTACTTCCATTCTATGCTGGAGCAAGGTATTTACCTGCCTCCTTCTCAATTTGAAACAAACTTCTTATCTTTAGCACATAGTCCTGAAGATATTCAGAAGACTATTACTGCTGCTGAAGTTGCTTTTGCTGAGGTTACTAAGGCAAGAGGTTATAAAGCATAATATAGTACCGATTAAGGCCTTCCCTATTGTTTCGGGAAGGCCTTTAAATATTATTTATAGGAATGTTGTACGGAGTTTTATAATGAAAAAAAGTATAATGAAAAAAGTGATTTTCTTGTTAATGATGAGTATTATTTGCTTGAATGGTGTATCTTTTGCGCAATTACCTCCTGCAAAAATTGTTTTTCATAATATTGTAGATGGAGAGTGTCCTTTTAATCCTTTAAAAAAATCTGTAATGCCTAAAAAATATATCAATATTTATGCATCTCCAGATGTAAATTCTAATATACTTGAAGCTGTTGCTCCAAATGAATATTGTCAAATAAAAGCTTTAGAATTGCATACATATCCTTATGAAAATCAAGTAAATGCTAATAACCAAACATTTTATTATTTGTACTATGCTGGAGAAGGACATTATGTGATTTGGATTAATGATGAAATTAAAAACATTTACATGGGGACTAACCAAATTGATACAAAGTCTGATTTATGGATTTGTATACAGTCTTCAAAGTCTAAGTTAGAAGGTTGGACTAAATTTGAGTCTAAAAATGACTGGTATACCGAAGTTGGAGCTGGAATATTTTTATAATTAATTTATAATTTTGACGTAAAAATCCCTCCACATTGATATGTAGAGGGATTTTGATTTAGAAAATTTTATTTTAATACATAATGAGGATCTACATATTGACCATCGGCCATAACTTCGTAATGTACATGAGGACCGGTGCTGTAGCCGCTACTACCGGCAAAACCGATAATATCACCTTTAGCAACATGCTGACCGGCACTTACAGCTAAGCCACTCATATGACCATAAGCTGTTTCATAGCCATTACCATGATTGATACGCACAAAACGGCCGTATCCTCCATTCCACCCGGCTTGTTCAATAGTACCAGCAGCTGTAGCATATATTGGCGCACCGAAATCTATAGCAATATCAAGACCGCAATGGTATTCATAACCACCGGAAACAGGGTCTGTACGTCCACCGTATTCACTGCTGATGACACCGCCTTCTGTAGGCCAGCGGTCAGGAAAGGATGCTAAAGTGCCGCTACGTCCTTCAACCTCACCTAATAATTGGCTGACAGATTTTTTTGTAGTATCCAGCATATGCATGATGTTGACGTTTTGTGATTGAAGTACATTCATGGTTGCTGTAGCGTCCATAGGTTTTCCGCTACCCTTGCCTGTGTAATTGCTGTTAGTTGATTCTGCATCTAAAGCAGCATTAGTGGTGCTTGTGCCTAATTTACTGCTATCTACATCACGAATAATAGCACGGCGTAATTTTTTTTCTAAGTTAGATATTTCAGCCATATCACGGAGCATTTTTTCATTATCATTCAAAAGCTGTTGCAATTTAGTTTGCTGTTCTGCTTTATGTACTTTATATTGAGCATATTCAGGTGCTTCCTGACGATAGTCAGCCAGTTGATAATAAAAATATCCAGCACTGCCGACGGCTACGGCAAATGCGCAGGCTACACCACCTGCTAGGGCTAGAAATTTTTTATACGAAAGCTTAACTATCTTACCATTAGGTAAGTGCATTTCGCAAAATTTGTCTTGCATTTTTATTTTCCTTCCTTAAACATTCCAAAACGTTCGCCGATAGCAAGTACTCTGCGCCCAACGAAAGGCACGTTTTCCAAGTCTTTGCGAGTTAAGCCGCCTACAGCTGTAAGGGCTATAGCGTAAGTCGGGATAGCTGCGGCCATCGCGAACAGAACACACCACATACCCAAACCTTCAGTGAGAGCTAAAACAAAATAAATGACGCAACCCATAATACCGGAAGCAATCATCGGGCAGATGATGGTAGTTAAACTAAAGGTATAACCTGTATATTTGTAAATAAACGCCATATTGATAATAGCGGCTACAGCAAAATCGGCTACGGTAGCTAAGGATGCACCTTTAATGCCTAACTCAGGAATAGCAGTAAAATGCCAGCTTAGCAATACTTTAATAATGCAGGCCAGAATCATATTTATTACAGGAATTGCTGTTTTACCTAATCCCTGTAGAATACCGGTACTGATTTGATGCATACCTAAGAAGAGAATGCCTATACTCATGGTTTCAATAGCCACTGCAGCTTTTGGAGCGTTATAAATCAGGCTAGCTACCTTTTCACCCAAAAAATACAGTCCCATAAAGCAAGGAAAAGTAATAATCATTGCTACACGGAAAGCGATGCGGATTTTTTCTCTTATAGCTATTAAATTATGTAATGCTTTAGATTCCGAGATGGACGGTACAAGGCTGATAGTCATGGCAGCTGTAAAAATAGTTGCCAAGTTTACCAAAGGAACTGCCATACCGGTAAGATAACCGAAGAGCTCAGTTGCATGACGCACATTGAAGCCTGCTACTTCTAAACGCTGAGGTACGATTAAAAGATCCAGATTGGCACCGATAGGTAGCATTAAGCTGGTTAAGGAAACCGGCAGAGCCAGACGCAGTAATCTTTTAATAATGTGACCGGCACTTTCCTGCGGAACATTAGTATCTTGTTCTTCCATTTCTTTTTGCAGACGTTTTTTCAAACGACGATAGAACCACATTAATACTAATAAAGCACAAATCGCACCTACACCTGCACCCATGCTAGCACCGCCTGCTGCATAAGCCAGGCCATAGGGCATGAACAAGTCAGCAAAGACAAGCATAGTAATAACGCGTGTCAGCTGTTCAACAACTTCGGAGGTTGCTGTAGGTGTCATGATTTGCCAGCCTTGCAGATAGCCACGGAAACTTGCTAGAAATGTGACAAAGAAGACTGCCGGTGCCAGAGCAATAATAGAATAGTATGCGCGGGCATCACGGATAATATGTTGGTTGATTAAAAAATCAGCACCGAAGAAGAGTGCCGACGAAAAAACCAATCCTGTTAATAAAAGTAACCTTAAGGATACTGTAAAGACTCGCTTAGCACCACGATAGTCTTTTTTTGCTAATTTTTCAGAGGTAATAATAGAAATTGCCACAGGAACACCTGCAGAAGAAACGGTAATTGCCATCAGATAAATAGGAAAGCCCATCTGATATAGGCCGATACCTTCACCGCCTAAGACGCGGGATAAAATAATCCAGTTTAAGGAGCCGATGATTTTGACTACGATACTGGAGGCAGTAAGGATTAAAGTACCCTTTAAAAACTTACTATTGGAACTTTTTGTATTCTCGCTCATATACTCCGCCTTTTTTCATCATAGTTATACATTTTAATTATCCTCTTTTTACACGAAAATGACAAGCTTTTTAACAGAAATGTCAAAGTTGACACAGGCTTTTTTCTTGAATATTTTTTTTAGTATGATAAAATGAAATCAAATAAAAGAGGAGTGTGATTTTTATGAAAAAATTAGCTATTTTAACTTCTAGTGTTGTGTTAGCAACCGCTATTTCTGCAGCTGCGTTTGCAGCTCCCCTGCAAGATTACTCTGCTGGTAGAGTGGCTTTGGATGTAGGTGTAAATATGCCTTCTGATACTGAATATGGCGGACATGAATGCGATGATTCCAATTCCATCTATGCAGGTGCAACTTTAGGTTTAGGTAATAATATGGCTGTAAACTATAAATGGAACAGCTATGATGCTAACCATTTTGATACTGATACTCATCAATTGAATTTGATGTATAAATTTGCTCCTGGTTTGTCCGCTTATGCCGGCTACCTCCACTCCAATACTTCCGGTGCTTTGGGTGATAGCCAAGGTTCTGTACAAGCTGGTTTAGCAGCAAGCTATGATGTAGGCTTTGCTACTGTTTGGGGTAATGTTGGTTTTGGCACTAACAACTCCGGTTATGAAATTGGTCTTAGCAGAGCTGTTGCAAGCAATGTAGATCTGAACATTTCCTATTATGATCAAAAAGTTGATGACGTACTGAAAGATGGCGATGTTGACTTTAAAGCTAAAGGCGTTAATGCTGGTGTGACTTTTAAATTCTAATTGTAAAATCTACATATAATTTTTGTAAGTAATAGATAATTATTATTGACGACTTTGTAAGAGTGTGTTATTATAATACTCGTCAAGGGTGCACTGCTAAAGTGCTAAACATAAAATATTAATTAGAATCAATACAAAAATTGGAGGAATATCAAATGAAAAAATTCGTATGTCAAGTTTGTGGTTATGTATATGAAGGCGAAGTTGCTCCGGAAAGATGCCCTCAATGTGGCGCTCCGGCTTCCAAATTCACTGAACAAGCAGGCGAAATGACTTGGGCTGCTGAACACGTTGTAGGTATCGCTTCTGACGTTCCTGAAGATATCAAAGCTGACCTGCGTGCTAACTTCAATGGCGAATGCTCCGAAGTTGGTATGTACCTGGCTATGTCCCGCGTAGCTTTCCGTGAAGGTTATCCTGAAATCGGTCTGTACTGGGAAAAAGCTGCTCTGGAAGAAGCTGAACATGCTGCTAAATTCGCAGAAATGCTGGGCGAAGTTGTAACTTCCTCCACCAAGAAAAATCTGGAAATGCGTGTTGAAGCTGAAAACGGTGCTACCGCTGGTAAAACCGACCTGGCTAAACGTGCAAAAGCTCTGAACCTGGATGCTATCCATGACACCGTTCATGAAATGGCTCGTGACGAAGCTCGCCATGGCAAAGCTTTCGCTGGTCTGTTAGCTCGTTACTTCAACAAATAATTTAATAAAGATTTATCTCCCCTGCTACGCTTGTAGCGGGGGATTTTTTATTATCTGTATGTGGATGTTATAATTTTAACCTCGTCGGCTCGCTACGCTCGCCGATAAAAACATAAATAAAAAACTCCGTTGTCAGCATATAGCAAAACAACGGAGTACATAACTAGCTTTTTAGCTAGCCATATTTTGTAGTTCTTCAATATGTTCGTTTTCAGTCAGTATATAAAGAAAATCGCCAGGTAATATGCGTATTTCACCATTAGGAACAATTTGTTTTTCTCCCCGCTTAATATCTACTAACAAGGTATTTTCCGGCCAAGTAATATCCTTTATCATTTTACCTGCAATTTTACTGCCGTTACAAACGGCGATTTCGGCAATGTTACGTTGTTGGTAGATTTGCGGTTGAGGAGGTTTAGCATTGAGAGAACGGTTTAGCAACTCTTCATAAATCGGCTTGCTATGGAAAATTTCGGCAATAACAAATGCCAACATGGAGGCAATAGCCAAGGTCAGCAGCTGCTGATAAGAGGCTGTCATTTCCATAATCAATACTGTACCTGTGATGGGTGCACGTACAGAAGACGCGAATAATGCGGCCATAGCAATAACGACGATATTAGGTGCATAAATAGCTTCTAATAAGCCTAAGCTGATTAAAATATTAGCACAAATACTACCACTTAAAGCACCGATAACCAGCATAGGCAGGAAAAAACCACCGGGAACACCACAGCCGTAACTGATAAAGGTGAATAATAATTTACCTGCTAAAAATAGCAGTAATAATTGCAGTGATACAGGGCTTTGAGCTAAATGGTTAATTAGATTATTACCGCCACCTAAAACTTCTGGCAAATAATAGCCTAAAATACCTGCTGTCAATAAAGCAAAAGCAATTTTATGCCATAGAGTTTTAAAAATAGGCAGATCATAAAAACGATGAACGTTTAATAGGCCTTGATTAAAGACTACACCTGCTAAGCCGGCGGCAATAGCGACAATAATTAAAATTCCGTAATGGTTAATGGGTAAAAGCTGTAAATCAGGGATATCAAAAATTGAAGCACGACCAAAAAGAGCTCGGGAGATAACTGTTGCTGTCATAGCGGCAGCCATAGAGGGTAATAATACCATAATAGAAAAATTACGGTGTAATTCTTCTAAGGAAAAAATAACACCTGCTAGCGGTGCGTTAAAAGCGGCGGCTAAGCCTGCACTTGCACCACTAGTCAGTAAATAGCGTTCTTCCATGCGTGTTCTGCCGAAAAGACGGCTGATACCTTGGGCGGCAACAGCACCTAACTGAATAGACGGACCTTCGCGTCCTAAGGACAGACCGGCACCGATACCAAGAATACCGCCTGTAAGTTTTACCCAAAGTACTCTCAACCAAGGCATTTTTACTAAGCCCAATAATGCACCTTTAACCTGAGGAATACCACTACCGCCGGCTATTGGTTCATAAATAGTCAAACGGTACAAGATAAAGCTGATGAAGAGTAAAAAAATGAACCAAGCTGCATTCCATAATAATTCACTATTGGTAAGATATTGGTATAACTTGCCACGCCAAAGCTCCGCTTCAGTTAGGGCAAAACGAAAAAAGCTGATAACTAGTCCTGCAAAAACGCCTGTCATAATACCTTCGGCAAATAGACGTAAGCGGAAGCGATGCCAATCGCTGATGGATTTATATGTTTTAATAATTTGCTCTTGTTTGTTCATGGCCAACCTTCTTTGTTGTGTATAGTATTCTTATATTATAACATAGTATAGCTAAAAAAAGAAAAACGGCGTATTTGCATACGCCGTAAAAATTTATCTATATTATAATTTATTATTCAGCTTCTGTTTCAACAGTAGACACAAGATTTACTTGCTCGTTGTATTCAGGATCATATTTCGGATTCAGATAATTTTGGTATAACCAAGCTAAAACTGCACCAGAAATATTGTGCCAAGCGGAGAATACTGCACCGGGTACAGCAGCTGCCGGCATGGCAGCAAAATGTGCTTTTGCTAAACCAGTTGCTAAGCCGGAGTTTTGCATGCCTACTTCAATAGAAAGAGCAACTGCTTTTTTCCAGCTCATGCCACTGAAGCGAGCAATGGCAAAACCTAAAGCGTAGCCACAGCAATTATGCAAGATGACTACCAATAAAATTAAGCCGGATGTTTGTAAAATCATATCACGGCTAGCACCGATAACGCCAGCGATGATTAAGGAAATAGCGATACTGGAGACAGCAGGCAGGTAATCAGTTGCTGTAGCTGCGAGTTTCGGCAGAAAGGATTTTACTGCTAAACCTAAGCAGATAGGCAGAATAACAATTTGGACAATGGAGAAGAACATACCTACTGGGTCGAAAGAAATTTTTTGACCGATAATCATATAAGTAATAAAAGGTGTTAAAATAGGAGATAAGACCGTAGAAACACTGGTCATAGTTACAGATAAAGCAATATCACCTTTGGACATGAAGGTAATTACGTTAGATGAAGTACCGCCAGGGCAAGTACCAACTAACACAACGCCTGCAGTTAAAGCAGGATCTAGATTAAAAGCTTGAGCTAGAACAAAAGCCAGGCCCGGCATAATGAAAAATTGGGCAAAGGCACCGATTAAAACATCTGTGGGACGCTTTAATACTAGAGCAAAATCTTTAAGATTTAAGGTTGTACCCATACCGAACATAACGACACCTAAAAGACAGCTTAAAACGCTAATGCCGCCTACTTTGCCTAAAACCCATAGAAAGTTTTCTGGCATAACCATACCTAGGATCAGAAAAACGATGGCGATAACGCCAAAGAATTTACCGATCATTGCACAAAATTGTTTCATGAAAATGACCTCTTTCCCTAAAAAAATAATAAATGCTGGGGTGTTTCCCCTTGGTAGAGTATTGCTTAGACAAAGCAACCTCACCTTTCTCTAATATAATGTTGCTTATTATAGCAAAAGAGGTAAAAAAAATAAAGAATTTATTATAAATAAAATGCTTTTGTTTAAAAAGTGTTATGTATGTTATAATAATGAAAACTTTCTAGCTTAAATGGAGGTGTTTTTGTGTATACTATAGTAAAAGATTATCGCAAAGAGATTGTAATAGAGAAATCACGTTTTATTTGTTCCTTAAAAAAAGTTAACTCGGAAGAAGAAGCTCAGGAATTTATTAAGGCTGTAAAAAAAGAATTCTGGGATGCTACTCATAATTGCTCTGCTTATTTAGTAGATGATTTGAGCCAACGTTCTAGTGATGATGGTGAGCCTGCGGGCACGGCCGGTATTCCCATGTTGGATGTATTGCGGAAAAATCATTTGACAGGTACTGCGGCTGTCGTTACCCGTTATTTTGGTGGTATTAAATTGGGTGCTGGTGGTCTTGTTCGTGCTTATAGCGGTAGCGTGGCAGGTGCTGTTAAGGAGTGCGGCATTGCCGAGAAAATTCTCATGAGCCGTTTTAGTTTTTTATATGATGTTAATAATGTAGGACGTATTTTAAATATTCTTTATCAACAAAATTTATTTGAAATTCATGATGTGGAATATAATATGCGTGCTAAAGTTATATTGAAAATGAAGGACAGCCAAAAGGAAGAAGCAGAAGCATGGCTGACCGAGCATCTTAATCAACAGATTACTTTAGAGTTAGAAGGAAGTGAATATACAGAGGTTCCGGTAAAATAATATGGTTATTTGCCTAGATATGGCAATAAGGCGTTAAAGAGCTTGTCCAATGCAGGATAAAGCTCTTTTTCTTCTATACCTGTGTAATTCATCAGAAGAGTATGACTGTTGTCATTAATTTTTTCGTGATAATAGTCTGATAAGAATTTTATTTCTAACCCCTGTATAGCAGCTACCTGTTTTAATTTAGTATCACTAGATTGTGTATCTAGATGCAGTAAAAAATGTAGACCACTGTTTTCACCTTCTACAGTTAAATAAGGTGCAGTAGTATTTTTGGCTAAATATTGCAGTAATTTATCACATTTATTGCGATAATAGGTACGCATTCTGTTTAAATGACGTTCAAAATAACCGCCTTCTATAAATTTTGCTAAGGTAAATTGTTCAAAATTGGAAACTGTGCAGGAATAGAAGCCCAGTTTTTGATAAAACAAGGTAGTCAGATGTGATGGCAGAACCATATAGCTGATACGGAAAGTAGGTGCCAGGGTTTTAGAAAAGGTATTGATATAGATAACCTTTTCTGCTGTATCGCTGCTTTGCAATGTAGGAATGGGACGACCATAAAGACGGAATTCACAATCATAATCGTCTTCAATAATATAACGGCTACTGCTCTGCCCTGCCCAATGTAATAATTCATAACGTCGGCTGGCAGGCATGATAATTCCTGTAGGAAATTGGTGTGAAGGCGTGATATGTAGGATATCTGCTCCGCTGTTCTCTAACATTTCGCGGCTGACGCCATTTTTATCCATGGGAAGATAACGACAGAAAACATTATTAGCTTTATAGATGGCTGCGAGCTGTGGATAACCAGGGTCTTCTAATGCATAGATATGGTTACGTCCTAAAAGCTGGACAATAAGATTATAAAGCACTTGTGTTCCTGCACCGATAATGATTTGTTCAGGTTCGGCTTGCATACCGCGGAATTGGTAAAGATGTTGGGCAATAGCTTGACGTAACTGGACAATACCACCACAGGAGGTATCACAGAGAAGAGTATTTTCGTTAGCGGCAGTTAGTACCTGCCTAAGCAAACGGGACCAGATATTATAAGGAAAGGTTTCGGCAGGGACGTTGCCGGAGGCAAAGCTAAATGCTTGCTTTTGCGGTAGCTGGAGTTTAGAATTCTGTTTTACTTCTTGGTGTAACGGTGGTTGTTTCATGATTTTAGCAACGTAATAACCACGCTTAGGACGGGAATAAATATAACCCTCAATCATTAATTGGGCGTAAGCATTTTCTACAGTAATCAGACTGATACCGAGATTTTTAGCTAAGGTGCGTTTAGAAGGTAATTTATCTTCTGCCTCTAGCTTGCCGTTTAGAATATCCTCTTTAATACATTGATATAGATGAGCATACATACTTTGCCCATGTAAATTTTCAAAAGTATAGGTTAGCATAAAACCTCCATTAAACCCAAACTGGATATAACAATTTATAAGAAATAGAATATATGCAGATAATCAGTTGCTAGTATAATACTATGTAAGCTTAACTTTGTAAAGTCTTAGCTTATTAGTATGATGAGGTGATTAATAATGAACGAACGTTATAAATTAAATGCCCAACTAGCACAAATGCTTAAAGGCGGCGTTATTATGGATGTTACCACTCCTGAACAAGCACGTATTGCGGAAGCTGCAGGTGCTTGTGCTGTTATGGCGTTAGAGAGAATTCCTGCTGATATTCGTGCCGCAGGTGGTGTTGCACGTATGAGCGACCCGAAATTAATCAAGGGAATTCAAGCTGCTGTTTCTATTCCTGTAATGGCGAAATGTCGCATCGGACATTTTGTGGAAGCACAGATTTTGGAAGCTTTGGAAATTGATTATATTGATGAAAGTGAAGTACTCTCCCCTGCTGATGATGTGCTGCATATTGATAAAACTCAATTCAAAGTTCCGTTTGTTTGTGGTGCTCGTGATTTAGGCGAAGCTCTGCGTCGTATTAATGAAGGTGCTGCTATGATTCGTACTAAAGGTGAGCCTGGTACCGGTGACGTTGTGCAAGCAGTACGTCACATGCGTAAAATGAATCAGCAAATTGCTCAAATTGCAGCTATGCGTACTGATGAATTATTTAATGCAGCAAAAGAATTACAAGTACCTTATGAATTAGTGCAATATGTTCATGAACATAAACGTTTACCAGTAGTTAATTTTGCAGCGGGTGGTGTAGCAACTCCTGCCGATGCTGCTTTGATGATGCAATTAGGTGCTGAAGGTGTCTTTGTCGGTTCCGGTATTTTCAAATCAGGCAATCCGGAAAAACGTGCACAAGCTATTGTGAAAGCTGTTACCAATTATCAAGACGCTAAAATGTTAGCTGAACTGTCTGAGGATTTAGGTGAAGCTATGGTTGGCATTAATGAGAGCGAAATTCAATTATTAATGGCGGAACGTGGCAAATGAGAATCGGTGTTTTAGCACTTCAGGGTGCTTTTATTGAGCATCGTCAAGCATTAGAAGCTTTAGGTGTAGAGTGTGTGGAGCTGCGTCAGCTGCCTGATTTAGTACAGCATCTGGACGGTTTGGTGCTGCCAGGTGGCGAAAGTACTGTTCAAGGAAAGCTTTTACATGAATTAGGTATGTTTGAGTCTTTAAAGCAGAAAATTGAAGCAGGTCTGCCTGTTCTGGCAACTTGTGCAGGGATGATTTTACTGGCAGAACATCTAAGCAATGATTCTTTAGTTCATTTTGCTACTATGCCTATAACTGTGCGTCGTAACGCCTATGGTAGACAGTTAGGTAGCTTTAGAACTTATGCGGATTTTGGCAATTTGGGCAAAGCACCCATGACATTTATTCGTGCGCCTTATATTGAGCAAGCTGGAAGCGGTGTTGAGGTTTTAGCAGAAGTTGATAAACATATTGTAGCTGCTAAATATCATAATCAGCTGGCACTTGCTTTCCATCCTGAATTAGACATTGATGAAAGCTTGGCTATTCATAAATATTTTGTAGAAATGTGCGGGAAATAAATAGAGAAAAAGGAAACGCTGATTGGCAGTAAAATGTCAATCAGCGTTTCCTTTTTCAAAATTCTTCAGCATAGTTTAATTCAAGAATTTTGTCATAAGCAGCTAAACCACAACCTATACCATGGTCATGTAATGCTAAAAGTTTAGCAGGTTTAATATCGAGTTTGTCGATAGTTAAAGGAATTTGTGGGCGAATGATGACAGCCTTACCCTCTTTTTCTAATTCTTCGACTAATTCTATTTCCCTATTATAAAGTGCAGGACGTTTTTCCATGATATCCCACAATTTAGGATAATCCTTATAAAAAGTATGCAGGAGAATTTTAGGAATAACGTTTTTCTTACGGTAGCCTGCATTGCGGGTTAAGACGAAAACAAATTTTTTATAGCCTGCTTCGGCTGCGTGCTCAAAGGGTATGGGTGCTAATAATGCTCCGTCTAGTAAATCTCGTCCTGCCACATGGACAATAGGTGCGAGAAATGGCATGGAAGAAGAGGCACGTACAGGGGTAAATTTGCGATCGATAGCATCTTTACCGAACCAGACTGATTTTCCGGAACGTACATCCGTAGTACCTACCTGGAGAATACCGGGGTAATTAAAGTAGGTTTCAAAATCAAAGGGTAATTCTTTTTTCGGCAGTTCTTCGAAAATAAAATCAAACCCGAAAATACTACCCTTTTTGACCCAATTATTAATGCTGCAATACCGTTTATCACTAACATAATTTTCAATGATTTTACGTGTACGCAGTGGTTGTTTAGACATATACGAAAGAATATTGCAGGCACCGGCAGAAACAGCTGTGATGTACGGAAAGGTAATGTTCTTCAAAAGAAAGGCTTCAAAAACTCCAGCAGAAAACATACCTCGCATACCACCGCCCTCTAGGACTAGTGCGGTATTTTCTAAGTGCATAAAATCCCCTCCTAGATAGTATTATAACGTATTTATGAGAGAAGCAAAACAAAATAATATGTGAAAAACGCTTCGCACAGTGTAGATTGTACGAAGCGTTTTGCTGAATCATCTGTATTTATTAGTGTGTTTTTTGCGAGCGTGTTGTTCACGGTAATCTGCCTGTACCTGATATACTTGATAGATATACAAAGCACACAAAGGCAGTGCGATGATTAAGCCTAACCAACGGTTATCGAAAAAGTAGTTGCCTGCCATACCGGCAACTAAGCTCAGGATAACAACAAAGAGCATATTTACTTTAAATTTCATTAATAATTTTTTCATGGAAAAATCCTCCTCAAATTTATAATTCCAACCAATTTTGGGGAACTACAATATTTTGTTTTGGTATTTTATGGGAATCAAAGATACTTAATAAATCACGTACTGTCAGTGGTTCATAATGCTCCAGCTGTCCTGCCAAAAAGCCTAACATACCTATAATCGGTTCAGGACTACCGAAATGCTTACGCAGAATGCTGACTTCCAAATCACCATCACGTTTAGCTAATCGTCGTCCGTCAGCTGCGGTAAGTAAGGGTATATGGAAAAAACTTGGTGCAGGTAGGTTTAATGCTTGATACAGATATAACTGTATCGGTGTGGAGCTGAGCAGATCACTACCACGTACAACCTGAGTAACTCCCATTAGTGCATCATCGACAACTACGGCAAGCTGGTAAGCATAAACACCATCACTACGGCGGATAATAAAATCACCGCTTTCGGTAGCTAGATGATAACTTTGCTTGCCGTAATGTGCATCGGTAAAACTGATTTTGGCATCGCCGACTGCTACGCGATAAGCAGGACATCTTTGTTTAGCTTTTTCTAGACGTTCAGCAGAACTGAGATGGCGACAGGTTCCTGCATAGATTACCCGTCCGTCGCTAAGATGTGGTGCTTCGGCAGCATGGAGTTCTGCTCGGCTGCAGAAGCAAGGATAAACAAGTCCTTGTTTTTCGAGTTGGTCAAAATATTGTGCGTAAATTGCTGAACGATTGCTTTGAAAATATTCTTCACTGTCGCTATGACAATAAGCACCTTCATCCCACTCCAGGCCTAACCATTCCAAATCTTTAGCTAAAGCGTCGGCATTGCTTCGTAAGCAGCGTTGTGGGTCTAAATCTTCAATGCGTAGCACAATTTTACCACCAAGTGATTTAGCCTCCAACCATGCCAGCAGACTGCAAAAGACGTTACCTAAATGGAGAAAACCGCTCGGTGTAGGAGCAAAACGACCAATGGGCATGTTATTTAATTGTTTGGTGTGTTGAACACAGATTTTTTCCTGTAGCATATTTATTAAGTCCTTGAATTTTTATACTTCTTTATTTTATCATATCGCAGGAAAATTGTGTTAAATATTTCTTTTACTAAGGCGAATATTGCATAAACTTTAGACATAAAATTATGTATACATTGCATTTTTTTGCTACTCTACATATAATAATAACGATAATAAATAATAAGAGTGTTTAATTTTGGAGGAGACTTTATGGAAGCAATTTTTGCTGCTATTAACAGTATTTTCAGTTTTATAGGACCTTTATCCGATTTATTGTGGGAATTTCCTACAAATTTCACATGGTATGCCTCTATACCTATTTTAGGTAACTTTTCTTTGGCCATTATTTTATTGGTCGGTTCCGGTATTTATTTTAGTTTTCGTTTAGGTTTTGTGCAGGTACGGGATTTTGCTAAAGGTGTTCACACTATGGCCTGCAGAAAGCATACTGAGGTAGGAATTTCACCTTTAGCAGCCTTTTTCTTGAGCTCTGCTATGCGTGTAGGCCCTGGTAATATTATCGGTGTTACAGGTGCGATTGCTGTAGGCGGCCCAGGCGCTTTATTCTGGATGTGGGTATCTGCTTTCTTTGGTATGGCTGTTGCTTATATTGAAAGTGTCTTGGCACAGATTTTTAAAGAGAAGAAAGATAATGAATTTGTTGGTGGACTGCCGTTTTATGGCCGTATACTGTTAGGTGATAAAATTTGGATTGGTGTCTGCTTATCTATTCTGTATATTTTGTATGCATGGTGTTGTTTGCCTGCTCAAGCTTTTAATGTAGTTTCTTCTGTAGGTGAAATGACTAAAATCGTTTCCGGTACAGATTTGACTACAGGCTCCTCTTTTTACTATATCGTAGGCATAATCGTGGTTGGTACTACGGCTTTAATTACCTTTGGCGGTATTCATAAAGTAACGAAGATTACTGATAAAATGGTACCGGTAATGGCTGTTGTCTACATTTTGACTGTTATTTCCTTGATTGTATTGAATTTTGATCGCATTCCTTATTTCTTTAGTGCTGTTTTTGGTGGTGCCTTTACGCAAGATGCTGTTTTTGGCGGTGCTTTCGGTGCTGTTTTAGCTCAAGGCGTTAAACGTGGTTTGATGTCCAATGAAGCAGGTCAGGGTACTATTACTATGTCTGCGGCAGCAGCAGATGCAGATCATCCTTGCGAGCAAGGAATTATTTCTGCTATCGGTGTTTTCTTGGATACTATTATTATTTGCACCTTAACTGCCTTTGTAATTATTATGGCTCATTGCTGGACTACTCAGCCTGATACTTGGCAGAATATGGATAAACTGCCTAAATTCTTAGCTTCTGTAGCCGAAATGACTCCAGGGGTTTCCTTAAATGAAGTTATGACATTTTTAATCAGCCTTTGCTTCTGTATGTTTGCTTATACTACCTTGTTGGGTATGATTAGCTTTTCTGAAATTGCTGCTAACCGTATCAGTAAAAGTCGTGCCTTTATTAATAGTGTACGCTTTTTAGGCTTATGCGTAGCTGCCTTTGGTATTTTATGCAATATTGCCGGTCTGGAGCTAGGTAACTTATGGGCTTTCTCTGATTTAGGAAACATTATTATTGTTTATTTCAACATACCGATTTTATATGTCGGTGCTAAATTAGTCTTTAAAGCACATGATCATTATCGTTTGCAGGATGGTACTCCGTTCTCTTCTGCTGTTATTGGTAGAGAATGTGCTTATTGGGACGATAAAGTAGCACATAAATAATTTGTGTATTAGTCATAGAGGAGGATTACTATGGCAGAAACAAGAATTACTGATGGTTATCAAGATAATAAGGATGTGGAACAGGAGGCGGAAAACATTTGCCGTTGGGCTGCTGCTCGAGCAGGTGTAATTGTTGTAGCCCCGTTAGTGGGTACTATGGCACTAATGGCTAATGAGGTTTATATGATTAGCCGTTTAGCCGAACTGCGTGGCATTAAATTATCCGAAAGTGCTGTATTAGGCCTTTTAGGTTCTTTAGGTGCTACTTTTGTCGGGCAGACTTTGGTAACATTGATTCCTTTTGCACCGATACAGGTTCCAGTAGGTATTTCTGTTACTTATGCAGTTGGTAAAGTAGCTAATGCGTGGTTGAAGGCAGGTCGTCCGGAGGATATTGCTGCTTTTAAGGAAATTTTTGATGAAGCACATGATGAAGGATTAAAGCACTTTAAAGAATTTAAAAATATGGATTGTAAGGATACACCGTTAGGTGATGAAAGTCGCAAATTTAAGCTTTCTTCTCAAGATGCCTTTGACAGTCTTACAGACAAAGCCGATATGGCAGAGTACAAATTAACTGATGCTATGCGTAAGCTGCATGACAAAATTAATAAATGATATTTGCTTTTTAGCAAGAAATAACTTTATAAATTCCAAAAAGGCTAGGATTTAAGTTTTTCAAGAATTCTGGTCTTTTTTTATAAGTATAAAAGTTTTAAATTTCTATTATATGCTTTATGTTTTTTGCCTAAGACGCTTTTTATTTTAGTATTAAAAAATATATTCTTTTGCTTTTAGTATCTAGGTGTAGTAGAATATACATTGAAGTATTATACCTAATTATGAAGGAGGATCTTTTGTGATTCGAAAAACATCTGCCATGGTGCAAGCCGGTATTTTAGCCGCTGTTGCCATTGTTATGGCTTTAATAAGTATGTATGTGCCTGTTTTAGGTGCTTTCGTTAACTTTGTCTGGCCTTTGCCGATAATTATCTGTGGTTGCCGCCATGGCTTAAAATGGAGTATTATGACACTCCTGGTAGCAACTATTATTATTGCAATGATTATCAGCCCGGTGAATGCTTTTTTTCTTGCGGCTATTTTTGGCTTACTAGGATTAATCTTGGGTGAATGTATGCGTCGCCATCTGCCACCGATGAAGATGATGTTTTATGGTAGTATTGGTGCCGTTATCGCTTTGATTTTAAATATTGTTCTGAGCTTCTGGGTTTTGGGAATGAATCCTATTGATATGATGTTCAGCTCTTTCCACGAAAGTCTTGGTCAATTGGCTATGTACTATCGTGAACATGGTATGTCAGAAGTAGAAATCAAGAAAATCGTTGCCGAATATGAAGAACTTCTGCGTATGATGAAAATCATTATGCCTGGTGCATTTTTATTGTGTGCTCCGCTGATGGCCTTTGTTAACTATATGGCTGCCAAGAAAATCTTAACTAAATTGGGTGAAACATTTGAAGCTTTCCCACCCTTTAATATGCTTACTATTCCTGGTTGGGTATTGTGGCCCTATGGTCTTTCCCTGCTGGCTGTTACTTATTATTATCAAACTGACCAAAGCAGCTGGATGTATCTTTTATCTGTAAATATTCAGACTGTATGCAGCTTTTTGTTTGTATTTCAGGGTATCGTTTTATTATACTGGTTTATCGATAAGCATCGTAAACCGCGCTGGTGGGCTAATGTAGGTTTAGTGCTGATGTTTGCTATTCCTATTTTTTCTCAGATTATGGTTTATGTAGGTGCGTTTGACGTAGTTTTCGATTTCCGTAAAATCAGGGATAAACGCTTACTGAAATAATTTGTTTTGCTTTGACTGAGGTCATTGACGAGGTGAACACTATGTTCAGTAAATTTAATAAAAATATCAATTCTAAGGTTGATACTAATCTTTATCTTTTTTTAATTGTTTTACTCTCTTTAATAATTTGCTATCTGCAACCTAAAATGATTATTCCGTTGATTTGTATTGTCGGTCTGACTTATTATTTTTCAAGACGCAATATCATCAATAAGGAAATATTTTTCAGTAGCTACTTAGATAATATTATTCGTAATATTGAACGTACAAATCATTTTGCTGTACGCAAGCTAGATATCGGTATGGCGGTTTTTTCTAAGGATGGCAAGTTGCAGTGGAAAAATGAGCTTTTTGGAGCTTGGGTCGGCAAGAAGAATTTAGAGGGCAAAAAACCAGAGGAAATTCTGCCTCTGCAACCGAATGCTTTTGAGCTGTTAAGTGTTCATGATGGCGAACAGGTTATTCAGCTTGAGGGTCGTTATTACCGTATGAAATATGCTAGTGTGCAGACACAAGATACATCCGGTAGAAAAAATGAATTAAAAAATAGCAGTGGTTTGATGATTTATCTGACTGATATTACTGATTTTGAATTATTACGTCAGAAATATAGTAATGATAAATTATGTTTGGCTTATGCTCGTTTTGATAACTATGAAGAGGTTATGCGAGGTTTAAGCGAAACTAATATTGCTAACTTAAATGGCGAAATCAATGAGCTGTTGACAAAGTGGGCTGCTTCTCAGCAGGGTTTTATTTGTCGCATGAACAAGGAAATGAGCCTAATGGGTTTTAACCAATCTTCTGTTTTGAATATGATGGATGATAAGTTTACGATTCTGGATCGTGTACGTGAAGTACGTAGCGGGAATAAATTTGCTCCTACCTTTAGTATTGGTGTAGCCTGCGAAGGCACTACTCTGGAGGAATTAATTCAGAATGCTAATAAGAGCTTATATCTAGCTTTAGGTCGTGGTGGTGACCAAGCTGTAGTCATGAAGGATAAAAAGACATTGTTCTTTGGTGGTACCAGTAGCGTAGGTGCTAAGAGCACTCGTGTACGTGCTCGTATTGTAGCGCAGACTATTCATGAACAGATGCTACAGGCTGATAAGATTTTTGTTATGGGTCATCATAATGAAGATTATGATGCTATCGGTGCGGTAATGGGTATGGCGAAGCTGGGCTTTGCTTTGAATAAAGAAACTTATATTGTTGCCAGCGAGAACAGTGAATATTTTGAACGTATTTCAGAAGTTTTAGCTAGTGAAAAGATTACTTTATATGATAATGAAAAGAGATATTTCGATATTGTCATTGACGGTGACCAAGCAGTTGATATGGTGACCCAGAAAAGCTTATTGATTTTAGTAGATCATCATCGTGCCGTACTTTCTGCTAGTAGAAAGCTGTTGGAAGCAGTTAAAAATCGCATTATTGTTGACCACCATCGTCGTGCTGAGGATATTATCAGTGATACTTCCCTGCTCTATCTAGAGCCTTCAAGTTCCTCAACTAGTGAATTGGTAACAGAATTAATTTGTTATTTTGATGATGGTTTAGAAATTACTCCTGGTGAAGCAACCGTACTGTATTCCGGTATTGTTCTGGATACGAAGAACTTTGCGGTACAGACAGGTGAACGTACTTTTGAAGCGGCTGCTTTATTGCGCCGTAGTGGTGCCGATCCTAATCTGGTACGTCTGCTCTTCAAGGACGATATGTCTTCTGTGCAGATTCGTGCAAAATTGGTTGCTGAAGCTAAAACACCGATTCCAGGACTTGCGATTTCTGTATTGCGTAATGCAGTGCATGATACTATGTCGTCTGTACTTGCTGCACAAACTGCAGATACGTTGATTACGATTAACGGTATTTTTGTAGGTGTGGCAATTGTAGAATATAAAGATGGTTCTCTTGGTGTAAGTGCCCGCAGTGACGGCAGCGTCAATGTGCAGGTAATTATGGAAGCATTAGGTGGCGGCGGCCACCAGACTGTAGCTGGTGTACAACTGGCTGATAAGCGTGCCAAGGATGTTGAACCTACAATTATTGAATTAACTAAAAAACAAGTAGAGGAGCGAGATAACAATGAAAGTAATTCTGTTACAAGATGTTAAAAATTTAGGTAAAAAAGGCGATGTTGTTGAAACTGCTGAAGGCTATGGTCGTAACTACTTGTTGCCGCGTAAATTGGCTAAAGAAGCAACTGCTGCTAATCTGAATCAAGCTAGAGCTGATAAAGCAACTGCTGCTCATCGTGCTGCTCAAGCTAAGGATGAAGCTGTTGTTTTAGGTGCCCAAGTAGAAAAAGTAGTAGTAACTTTACAAGTACGTGTGGGCGAAAACGGTAAAATGTTTGGCTCCATTACTTCTAAAGATGTTGCTGAAGCTTTGATTAAACAAACTGGTCTGAACATCGACCGTCGTAAAATTGAATTGAAAAATGCTGTAAAAGGTTTAGGTGAATATACTGCTGTAGCTAAACTGCATACTGATGTAACAGCGACATTCAAAGTTGTAGTGGAAGCTGAATAATTATGATGGATTCAAGAATTCCGCCTCAAAATATTGAAGCAGAGCAGTCCGTGTTGGGCGCGATGATGCTTGATAAAGAGGCGATTGCTAAAGCATCGGAGATTTTAACCAGTGAAGATTTTTATCGCGAAGCACATCGCGTAATCTTTAATGCGATGCTGGAGCTGTACAATAAAAACGAAGCTGTTGATATGGTTACTATCACTGATATCCTGCGCCGTGATAACAAGCTAGAGGATATAGGTGGTATTGCTTATATTACTGCTTTGGCTAATGTTGTACCAACAGCTGCCAATGTCAAATATCATGCTGATATCATTGCCGAAAAATCAGTTTTGCGTCAATTAGTTCGCGTTTCTACAGAGATTGCAACTATGGGATATGAAGGCAGCGATGATGTAGGCGTGCTTTTAGATACTGCCGAGAGCAGAATTCTGGAAATTTCCAATCGTAAGAAAAAGAACGATTTCACGCAAATTAAGGATGTCCTAATGGATAGCGTACAGGGACTGGAAAAGCTGATTACCAATAAAGGTGGCTTGACGGGTCTGCCGACAGGTTTTCCTGATTTAGATAAGCTGACTAGCGGTTTACATCCTTCAGATTTTATTATCTTGGCTGCACGTCCTTCAATGGGTAAAACGGCCTTGGCACTGAATATCGTGCAAAATGTAGCATTGAGGGCGCATAAACAAATTGGTGGCGAGCCACGCAGCGTTGCATTTTTTAGCTTGGAAATGAGTAAAGAACAGTTGGTTCACCGTATGTTATGTGCTGAGGCCGGTATCGACAGTCAGCGTTTACGTGTCGGTGAAATGGGTGATAAGGACTGGGATTCTTTGTGGGCAGCTTGCGATACTATGAGTAAGGCGAAAATTTATATCGACGATACTGCCGGTATTACTGCTATGGAAATGCGCAGTCGTGCACGTCGTTTAAAAGCTGAGCACGGTCTTGATTTAATTGTTGTCGACTATTTGCAGTTGATGCAAGGTAGTGGTCGCAAAAGCTTTTCCGGTGACCGTCAACAGGAGGTTTCTGAAATCTCCCGTTCTCTGAAAGCATTGGCTCGTGAGCTGGATGTGCCAGTCTTGGCCTTATCTCAGTTAAGCCGTGGTGTTGAAGCTCGTCAGGTAAAACGCCCGATGCTAAGTGACTTACGTGAATCAGGTTCTTTGGAGCAGGATGCTGATATTGTTGCTTTCCTGTACCGCGAAGATTATTATGATAAAGAAACAGAAAATAAGCATACTGAATTGATTATTGCTAAACACCGTAATGGTCCTGTGGATACAGTTAATCTATTCTTCCACAAGCAATTTACCAAATTTGTCAGCTTTACCAAACGACAAGACTGACATTGTTTTTAGTAAGGAGGTCTTCATGATGCAGCTAGAGCATTTTACTTTAGCCGACATTGCTGAGGCCTCTTTTTTGTCGCTTTTAACATGGGGCGATGAAATGGAGATCTCAAATAGCAAGTTACAAGCTTTTATTTATGAAGCGATGGTACGCTACTATTTCCGTAGTAGTAAATTATCTTTCAAGATTACAGAAAACGGCAAGATGCAGGGCTTTTTATTAGCTTCTGCTATGGATGATGCTATCATGCATGTGTCCTGGTTTCGTAAAGGGTTAAAAGATTTTACACAAGCTGAGCAGGATGTTGCCAAAGGCTATATCGAATATCTTCACTACAATGGTGAAAAGGTACGGGAATACGCTAAAGCTAGTGATGTTTTGTTATGTTTATTCCTTAGTCGAAAAAGCGGCGTTGGTGGGCAGTTATTACATAATGCAGAGCTTGCAGCACAGAAAAATGGTGCTGTGCAGGTTCATTTATGGGCTGATGCTACCTGCGATTACGCTTATTATCTTAAACGTGGTTATGCACAAAATACTTGCTTTTTGAATAATGTTTTGCCTAAATTAGGTGAGCAGCAGACTTGGATTTATTCTAAAAAGCTTGCTTTGTAAAATTCAATAGCAGTAAAATGTAAAATTTTTCCGAACAATTTTCTTACAACCACTTTCAACGTTCAAAAAACCTTGCACTCATTTAATGGAAATGATATTATTATCATGTATTATTTTGTCGTGAAAAATTGTAAGCTTTTTTCTTGATTTACTGTTTTTCTCTTGAATAAACTTTCTTGGAGGCATAAAAATGATTGAGCGTTATACCCATCCTGAAATGGGTAACATCTGGACTCTTGAAAATGAATTCCGCACAATGCTGAAGGTAGAAATTTTAGCTTGTGAGGCTATGAATAAGCTTGGTGTTGTACCTGATGACGCCTTAAAGGATATTCAGAACAAAGCAGATTTTCGTCTAGACCGTATCAAAGAAATTGAAGCGGTAACAAACCATGACGTAATTGCTTTTCTGACTAATGTTGCTGAATATGTCGGTGATGCGTCTAAATATATCCATAAAGGCTTAACTTCCAGTGATGTAAAGGATACTGCACTGTGCTATATGACTGTACAGTCTGCTGACGTCCTGCTGAAGAACTTGCATAAATTCCACGAAGTATTGCTGCGTCGTGCTGCCGAATTTAAAAATACTGTTATGATCGGCCGTACTCATGGTATCCATGCAGAACCGATGACCTTTGGGATGAAGTTCTTACTTTGGACTGCTGAAACTGAACGTAATATCGCCCGCTTGGAACAGGCTCGCGAATTTATGGCTGTAGGTAAAATGTCCGGTGCTGTAGGTACTTATTCTAATATCGATCCGTTTGTAGAAAAATATGTCTGCGAAAAATTGGGCTTGAAGCCTGTACGTCTAGCTACTCAGGTTATCCAACGTGATCGTCACGCACATTTCCTGACCACCTTAGCTGTTATTGGTTCTTCCTTGGATAAGATGGCTACTGAAATCCGTAACCTGCAACGTACAGATATCCGTGAAGCAGAAGAGTATTTTGCTCCTGGTCAAAAGGGTTCTTCCGCAATGCCGCATAAACGTAATCCGATTACCTGCGAAAAGGTGTCTGGTATGGCACGCTTGTTGCGCGGTTATGCGATTGCAGCCTTAGAGGATGTTACTCTGTGGCATGAACGTGATATTTCCCATTCTTCTGTAGAACGTGTTATCCTGCCTGATGCGACTATCGCATTAGATCACATGCTGAGAAAGTTCACTAATATTATTGATAAGCTGCTGGTATATCCTGATGCTATGATTAAAAACATGAACAAGACCGGTGGTCTTATTTACAGTCAAAACCTGCTCATTGCCCTTGTTACCAAAGGAGTACTGCGTGAGGATGCCTATAAATGGGTACAACGTAATGCGATGGCACGTTGGCTGGAGGGTGCAGATTTCAAAACAAATGTAGAAGCAGATCCGGATATTAAAAAATATCTTACCAATGAAGAGATTGAACATTGTTTTGATCCCAAACCGATGTTGCGTAACGTCGATTTGATTTTTTCAAGATTTGGTTTATAAGCAAGATTGGAGTGACTGATAATGTCAGCTGTTGTAGTATTAGGTGCCCAATGGGGCGATGAAGGCAAAGGTAAAATCGTTGATTATCTCGCACAACAAGCAGATGCTGTTGTGCGTTATAGCGGTGGTTCCAATGCAGGCCATACTGTTGTTGTAAATGATGTTAATTATAAACTGCGTTTGTTGCCGTCCGGTGTTTTGTTTCCGAATAAAACTAATGTCCTTGGTAACGGTGTTGTTATTAACCCCGGTGTTGTTTTGGCAGAAATTGCCGGCATGAAAGAAAAAGGTATTGATTGTCATAACTTAGTTATTTCTGATCGTGCTCATGTGGTACTGCCATACCATCAACGTTTGGATGAACTGCAGGAGGATGCACTTGGCTCCCATAAAATCGGTACTACTAAAGGTGGTATCGGTCCCTGCTATATGGATAAGGTAGCTCGTGTAGGTATTCGTATCTGTGATTTGATGGAACCGGAAATCTTTGCTGAAAAGCTGAAAATCAACTTAGCTGCTAAAAATGAAATCATCACGAAAATCTATGGTGCAGAGCCCTTTGATTATGATACTGTTCTGAAGGAATATCTAGACTATGCTGAACAACTACGTCCGTATGTAGCTGATACCGGTGTAGTTATGGATGAATTATTTGCTGCTGACAAAAAAGTTCTGTTTGAAGGTGCACAAGCAACCTTCCTTGATATCGATCATGGTACTTATCCGTATGTTACCAGCTCTAATCCGACTGCAGGTAATGCTTGTACCGGTAGTGGCATCGGTCCTCGCTTCATTGACCATGTTGTCGGTGTAGTAAAAGCTTATGCAACTCGTGTAGGTGAAGGTCCTTTCATTACGGAATTACTGGATACTGATGGTCCCGGTAATCAAATTCGTGAAACAGGTCATGAATATGGTACTGTTACCGGTCGTCCTCGTCGTTGCGGTTGGTTGGATGCTTTCATGTTGCGTTATAGCGCTCGTTTGAACAGCATGGATTATTTAGCAATTACCCGTTTGGATATTTTAGATCATATGCCGAAAATTAAAATGTGCGTTGGCTATAATATGAACGGCGAAACTTTGAAACGCATTCCTGCAAGTTTGAATGTATTGGCTAAGGTTGAACCCGTTTATGAAGAGTTTGATGGTTGGATGACTGATATCAGCGGTATCCGTAATTATGCTGATCTGCCTGCTAATGCTAAAAAATATCTGGAACGTCTTAGCGAAGTTGCCGGTGTAGAACTGGGTATTATCTCTGTTGGCCCTAACCGTGAACAAACCATAGTTCTGAAAGACTTATTATAAAAATAAGCGGATATACGACCTCGTCAGATAGCGTTCAACTGTTGGCGAGGTCTATTTGTTTGCTTGAAATATAATGGATAATCAATTTACTCTTGCAGTGAAGGGGGCTTTACTGTATAATTAGAGTGATTGTTTAGGTAGTTTTTACAAATACAATATAGAGTGTATTATTTATAGCTCAATATAGTGGAGGCATTTTTATGGAAAGAAGAGTAGGTACTGTTTCTAGAGGCATTCGTTGCCCCATCATCCGTCAAGGAGATGATTTGGCTAATATTGTTGTGACTAGCGTGTTAGACGCTTGCCAAAGCGAAGGTTTTGAACTGCGGGATAAGGATGTTATCTCTGTAACAGAATCTATTGTAGCTCGTTCTCAAGGCAACTATGCTACTGTTCAAGATATTGCTGACGATGTACGTGCGAAATTAGGCGGCGAAACTATCGGTGTTATTTTCCCGATTCTTTCTCGTAACCGTTTTGCTATTTGTTTGAAAGGCATCGCTATGGGTGCTAAAAAAGTAGTTCTGATGTTAAGCTATCCTAGTGATGAAGTAGGTAACGCTCTGTTGACCTATGATCAATTAGATGAAGCAGGCATCAATCCCTACAGCGACGTACTGACTTTAGAAAAATACCGTGAATTGTTCGGCGAAAACAAGCATGAATTTACCGGTGTTGATTATGTACAATATTATGCAGACATCATCACCGCAGCAGGTGCAGAAGTTGAAGTTATTTTCGCAAATCAACCGAAAACTATTCTGAACTACACCGATAAAGTTTTAAACTGTGATATTCATACCCGTGTAAGAACCAAACGTCTGCTGAAAGCAGCAGGTGCTAAGGTTGTTTGTGGTTTAGATGATATTCTGACTGCTTCCGTTAACGGTAGCGGCTTCAATGCTAAATATGGCCTGTTGGGTTCTAATAAATCCACCGAAGACCAAATCAAATTGTTCCCGCGTGAATGCCAATGGTTAGTTGAAGATATTCAAAAGAGCATCTTAGAAAAAACCGGAAAACATGTAGAAGTTATGGTTTATGGCGACGGTGCTTTCAAAGATCCTCAAGGCAAAATCTGGGAATTAGCTGACCCTGTAGTTTCTCCTGCATTTACCGCAGGCTTGGTTGGTACTCCTAACGAATTGAAATTGAAATATCTGGCAGATAACGATTTCAAAAATCTCAATGGTGCGCAACTGCGTGATGCTATTGCAGATGCAATTCAACACAAGGAAGGCAGCTTAGTAGGCAATATGGCTTCCCAAGGTACTACTCCGCGTCAATTGACTGACTTGATTGGTTCTTTGTGCGATTTGACCAGTGGTAGTGGCGATAAAGGTACTCCTGTTGTTCTGGTTCAAGGTTATTTCGATAATTTCACCGATTGATAAACTTTTTTAAAAAACTATTGACAAAATGGTTTAGAAAAAGTATAATATTAATGTTGCTAATCAAGTAACAGATGATTCACTAGCTCAGTTGGTAGAGCACCTGACTTTTAATCAGGGTGTCCCGAGTTCGAGTCTCGGGTGGATCACCAAGTAAATTCACCGTCCATATTTTATATGGACGGTTTTTTATTGCCTAAAATTGACAGTGAACAGACTGTGGTTTAAGATATTATAGTAAGTAAAATAATATAAATGAGGTGGACTTATGAAAATTGTTTGCATGGAACCATTAGGTGTTTCCGCAGAAAAAATTGCTACATTAGCAGCTCCTTTACGTGCTGCAGGACATGAATTTGTTTATTATGATAAAAAAGCTGCGTATCAAGATACTTTATTAGAACGTGTAAAGGATGCAGAGATTTTAATTTTGGCTAACCAGCCTCTTAGTGCTGAAATTATTAATGCCTGTGATAAATTAAAAATGATTGATATTGCCTTTACTGGTGTTGACCATGTTGCTATGGATGCAGCACGTGCACGTAATTTGGTTGTCTGCAATGCCGCAGGATATTCTACTAATGCTGTAGCAGAGCTGACCTTTGGCTTGGCTATTTCTGCCATTCGTAATATTCCTGCCTGCAATACTCGTTGTCATATCGGTTCTACTAAGGATGGCTTGGTAGGATTCGAATTATTTGGTAAAACTTTTGGTATTATAGGTACAGGTGCTATTGGTTGCCGTGTAGCTAAAATTGCTGCTGCCTTTGGGTGCAAGGTAATTGCTTATAGCCGTACTGTTAAACCAGAATTAGAGGCAGATGGCGTAAAATTCGTCAGCCTGGATGAATTACTGAGAACTGCTGATTTTATTTCTCTACATGTGCCTCTGACTGCAGAAACAGATAAAATGATTAATGCTGCAAGCATTGCTAAAATGAAAGATGGTGCTGTATTAATTAACTGTGCTCGTGGTGGTGTTGTGGATAGTATAGCTTTAGCGGATGCCTTAAACAGCGGTAAGCTGGCTGCTGCAGGTATTGATGTTTTTGAAAATGAACCTCCGCTAGCTGTAAATCATCCGTTATTGACGGCTAAAAATACTGTTACTACTCCGCATGTAGCTTTTGCTAGCAAGGAAGCTTTGGAAGCTCGTGCTGATATTGTGTTTGCAAATATCGAGGCTTTTTTAGCTAATAAACCTCAAAATATTGTTAAATAATTTCTAATAATTCCTATGATTTTTCCACTAATCCACAAAAGTTATGCACAATGTGGATAACTTTTACACAAATCTGTGGATAAGTAAATGATTTCTTGGGATAAATAGGCCTAGTTTTGCACAGTTTGGTGAAAAAGTTGTGCAAATCTCAAAAATCATCTGCATTTGCAGATGATTTTTTTGCTAAACTGTAGAGATAATGTTATAATAAAAAACTATACAATCTTTATTTTACGAAGGAAGTGTTTTCATGCATCATAAGAATGTATATCAACTTGTAGTGGCCAGTGTTTTATGTGCTATCGGTCTGCTTGTACCGTTAGTAATGCCTAAAATTATTTTAGGCCCTATGTCCTTTACTTTAGGTGCTCATGTAGCTATTTTCTTAGCGATGTTTATTTCTCCTAAGGTAGCTACTGCTGTCTGCTTAGGAACTACTTTGGGCTTTTTCATGACCACCCCTTTCATTATTGCCCTGCGTGCCGCATCACATCTGGTATTTGCTTTAATTGGTGCATTTCTGTTAAAACGTATGCCGGAGCTTTTAGACAAGCCTGTAAGTGCTATTGGCTTTAATCTAGGCATTGGTGTCATTCATGCTTTAGGTGAAGTTGCTGTTGTAACTCCGTTCTTTATTTCTGGTTCTATGTTCAGTGCTGAAATGCTGCATAATGGTTTTTTCAGTAGCGTAGTTATTTTGATTGGTGCAGGTACAATATTACATTCTTTCTTAGATTTTAGTATTTCTGCTGTACTGTGGAAAGTAATACATAATCATGTTCCTGCTTTGGATAAATTAATTAAAGATTAAGTTTTTTCTCTAATAAAAAGAACCCTGAAAATAATTCAGGGTTCTTTTGCGTTTTTAGGCTGCTTGTGCTGTTTTATGCATTTGGACGGCTTTGTTAACTTCGACTAGAAAATCAACAAGGTTAGTAATTTCTTTTACTTTCCAGCTACCATCCTCAATTTTAGCCATTTTGATGTTTAAATCGAAATCTTTGATTAATTTTTTGCTGTGAACTGTAACAGCGACAATTGCTGTATTATCTTCTTGACTAAGTGTTTGGATATTTACTAAATTAAGATTTTCAAAATCAGTTTTTTCTTTTAAGTCTTCTGCCATTTGTTTTTGATAGCGGTTAGTATTTTGGATTTCCTGCGTTGTTTCATCTGGTTTTTCTTGAATTTTAGCTAAAGTTTCAGCTTTCAAAATGGAAACAATACCAGGTTTCATCGCCTGCATAATGGCTAAAGCAAAAGGGTTACGCATGATATTATCACCAGTGATGCGTTCATGGGCAATTAAAGTATCATCAAAGGCTTTAGAATAAACAGTATCTAAATCTACATGTTTTTCAAATGTTTGGACATCATGTTTTTGTATAGATTCACGAACTAAGTTTAAAGAGTAGGCTGGTGTTTTAATCCAGTAGCAGAAATAAAATGCTAAAGCACATACAATAGCTATGACAACACCGATACCGATTTTTTTAGATAAATTGGTCATGTTGAATTCCTCCATTATCATTTTATATTCAAATAATTGTTTACTCATCATTAAATAAGTATTTGTGTTGTTAGGAGTATGAAAAACAAATTTATTGCTTAGTTTTTTATGGTTAATTAACGCCAAATTTCTTTTTGCACGTTGGGGTAAATTTCTTCTAGGACATTACTTCCTCGTAGTAATAATTCCATAATCTCATCGGTACTGTTATTTTCTTTGACTATAGCGTCAACTTGCATAATTAATTCTTTGTCATCATCTACAGTAAATTTAAAGAAACGATAGTTGTCATTTAATCCATTAATGAGTTGATAAATATTGATATTTACTTCTTGAAATTTAATACCGGTCATGAAAAATAATTTAGCAAAACCGTTATTAATATCTACGGCAATATTATAAGAAAAATTGTATTTTTCGCAGCCGTTGGAAATAATGATAGTAGTTTCGTTTAATTTTTGATAATTTAATTTATTATTATCTAATAAGGTTTTAAAGTCGGAAATAGTTAACATATAATAGCCTCCTATTTTAAATTTATATTGTAGATTTATTATACTCCTGGGAACAGTCATTTGTAAATCAATATTAAATAGAAAGACTTGTTACTAATGCGGATAGAATTTTATCCGAAAATAAAAAAATCCTGAAAAATTTCAGGATAAATTTTTTGGAGCGGGTAACGAGACTCGAACTCGCGACACGTAGCTTGGGAAGCTGCTGTTCTACCACTGAACTATACCCGCATATTGACTTATAGCATTATAATAATTTCTCTAATTATACACCTGCTTTTTATTCTTGGCAAGTAAGCAAATATTTTTTGAGAAATAAAAAGCGACGGAATAATCCGTCGCTTGATTAGCAGAAATTATTTGCCGAGGATGATTTTGGTCAGATCCATCGGGTCAACAATTTTGCCGTCTTTGTAAACACGCATGTTACCGCTAGCAATTTCGTCAATCAGGATAACTTCGTCGTTGTTGTAGCCGAATTCAAATTTAATATCATACAGATCCAGACCTTTTTTAGCCAGATCAGCAGCTACGATATGGGTGATTTTCAGAGTTTGAGCTTTCATGCTTTCGAACATTTCGCGAGTCATGATGTGCAGTGCTTCTAAACCTTCACAGGTAACCAGGGGATCACCTTTTGCATCGTTTTTGAAGGTAGTTTCTACATAACCGCCAGGCAGTTCGGTACCGTCAGCAATGTAATCGCCATAACGACGGATGAAGCTGCCAGTAGCTTTCAAACGGCAGATAACTTCCAGGCCTTTGCCGAATACTTTAGCCGGCAGTACTTCCATGGTTGCTTCTTCAACATTTGCAGATACATAGTGGGTTTTAATACCTTCTTTTTTCAGGATTTCAAAGAAATGAACGGAGGTTTCGAGGTTAGCACGGCCGATACCTTCGATAGTCAGACCAACGGTATTTTCACCCGGATCGAATACGCCGTCTTTGCCGGTGCAATCATCTTTGAATTTTAACAGAACATTACCGTTTTCCAATTGATAAACGGTTTTGGTTTTACCTTCATACAGTTTTTCCATAATTAACATCCTTTCGTTATGTGATTTAGGGAAATTTTATGTACTTAATACTATCACAAATATTAAAATCTATCAATAAAAAAAACGTAGATTTTTAATTTTTGACACAAAAAATATGAATATTTTACTTTATAATTTAAAAAATGTTCGGGATGGTGCGTTTTTAAAATTTAAAAAACCTAAATTGCAATAAGAAGTTGCAAACTTTAAAAAAATCAAGCTCCTAAATTGCAATAAGAAATTGCACACTTTTTAAAAAT